>JAYVBW010000060.1:0-1564 GCA_043750255.1 Pirellula sp. | reverse complement strand
GTTGATCTCCGGGGTTACGGCAGGTAGTCTTCATGTTTCTTGACTGAGCAACCGATTCGGTCGCAGTCCACATCTAAGCAAAACAAAGGGAGCGCAAGGGTAAATGCACTATAGTTTCAAAGGAAAGAATGCATTGGTGACCGGGTCCTCAAAGGGAATAGGTCGGGCTGTGGCGATCGCGTTGGCACAAGGCGGTGCAAATGTAACGGTGAATTGCAGTGCGAGCCGAGATCAAGCCGAAGAGGTAGCCCAGGAGATTCGCAAGCTTGGCAGTAAAGCACTTGTGGTGGCGTGTGACGTATCGGATTTGACGGCGGTCGAGGATATGGTTCAGCGGACCGTTGCCGAGTTTGGTAGCCTGGATATGTTCGTATCCAACGCCGTCTACAGCGATCGACAATTGCTGGTCGAAGCGGACATGGTTGGCTTTCGCCGTACCATCGAAGTGAGTATGTGGGGTGCGTTGCACGGAGTTCGAGCGTCGGCTCAGCAAATGATCAAGCAAGCCAAGAGTGGAAGCATCACCGTCGTCAGTTCTCCCCACTCGATCATTCCGTATCCAACCGCTATGGCCTACAACATGGCCAAAGCAGCGATTGACCATATGGCTAGAACTGCGGCTATCGAGTTGATCCATCATGGAATTCGTGTCAACGTATTTCATCCAGGTTGGATCGATACACCTGGTGAGAGAAAGTTCTTTTCGGAAGAACAGCTTGCCGACGGCGCACAACAAATACCGATGAAGCGAATGGGGACTTCGGAAGAGATGGCTCATGGCATCTGCTTTACGCTGAGCGATGAAGCCTCCTACATGACCGGAACGACTTTGACGATGGACGGTGGTGTGGGGTTGCCATGGTGGTCCAAACGGACGGAGGGTAAACAGTAATTTGGCATCTGAACATTCTTGGTCAGTGAATTTCGCAAAGGCTTCGAAGACCATCGCATCCTTGGCCCTCTCGCTATCGATTACCATTTCATAATACGAGCGAGTGGACGCGATTTTCTGTGTTTGGTCGCTAGCTCGCGCTGCGTGTTGCAATCTGCAAAGCCTTTGGCCATCAAATTTCTATTCGTGATAGAATCAATTGTGGAAATCGAAACCAAACTGCACCCCCCCGGTTTTGTCCAAGAGAGACTTCATGCAATCATCGGCCACGGCCATCGACGTCACCGACCTATCCAAAACGTATCGCGAAGGGTTGGTTTTTCGCAAGACCCACAACGCTCTTAGTCACGTTTCCCTCTCAGTGAAACGGGGTGAAGTATTCGGACTGCTCGGGCCGAACGGAGCTGGCAAAACCACACTCATCAAAGTCTTACTCGGGATTTTGCATCCGAATCAGGGGTCTGCGACCGTGCTAGATTTGCCTGCCGGGAGCAAATCCGCTCGACGCAAGATCGGTTATCTGCCTGAAAACCTAGTTTTTCCACGGCATCATACCGGCCGGAGCGCGTTGTATTTCTACGGAAGGTTGAGCGAAATGAACGACTCGAAAATCCGTGCGCGTGAGAACGAACTGTGGCGACTAGTCGGCCTGCAAGGACGCCAGCATGAGCC
>JAYVBW010000059.1:0-3495 GCA_043750255.1 Pirellula sp. | reverse complement strand
CGTGAAGTCGCTCGATGAGTTGTGAAAGGCGCATTGAGTTTCGATTCCGGCAGATTTGCAGTGAACGATATAGTCAAACGGCAAATCCAATTTTTAGGACAGAGAGGAGAGTGCTTCGGCCAAGTGTAGTTCAAGAAAACGGACAACGAGTTTTTTTGTCAATAGCTTGCGACATGGCAATTGCGACATGGCAAAGACGTTACAACCCTCACAGAACAAACTCTCACCCCATGCGGCGTTTCAGTTCGACATCCAACGTATCTAGGAATTGATCGGTGGTTTCCCATTTTTGGCCTTTGCCAATGAGCGATGCCAAATCTTTCGTCATATGACCTGATTCGACGGACTCGACACAAACCCTTTCGACTGTGTTAGCAAATTCAACGACTTCCGGTGTTCCGTCGACGTCCCCACGGCGAATCAGACCGCGGGTCCATGCAAAGATGGAAGCAATGGGATTCGTCGATGTCGGCTTTCCTGCTTGATGGTCTCGATAATGCCGTGTAACAGTACCGTGTGCCGCCTCTGATTCGAACGAGGTCCCATCGGGCGACATCAACACCGAAGTCATCAGCCCGAGCGAGCCGTAGCCCTGCGCGACTGTATCTGACTGCACGTCACCATCATAGTTCTTGCAGGCCCAAAGGTAGCCACCGCTCCATTTCAGATTGGCCGCCACCATATCATCAATGAGCCGATGCTCGTATGTCAGGCCAGCCGCTTTGTATTTGTCGGCATAGCACGTGTCGAAAATTTCCTGAAACAGATTCTTGAAGCGGCCATCATAAATTTTGAGAATCGTGTTTTTCGTCGACAAGTAGACTGGATACTTTCTAGCTAGGCCATAGATGAATACAGAGTGCGCAAAGCCCGTGATGGACTCATCTGTGTTGTACATGGCCATCGCCACGCCGGATCCCTCGGACTTGTAGACTTCTTTCTCGATCGTTGGTCCGCCGTCGGCAGGTTCAAATATGAGTTTAACTGTTCCTTTGCCAGGGAAACGAAACTCGCTGGCCCGATACTGATCTCCAAATGCATGTCGAGCGACAACGACCGGCTTGTCCCAGTGGCTGACCAGACGTGGTACGTTTTTGCAAATGATCGGCTCACGGAAAATGGTGCCGTTCAGAATATTTCGAATCGTGCCGTTGGGACTACGCAGCATTTCCGGTGATCCAAATTCCTTCACACGTGATTCATCATGCGTAATCGTTGCACACTTTACTGCAACACCATATTTCTTAGTTGCATTGGCTGAATCGACGGTAACCTGGTCTTTGGTTGCGTCTCGACTCTGAATGCTTAAGTCAAAATACTTGAGATCAATATCCAAATACGGATGTATCAGCTTTTCCTTGATTTTCGTCCAGATAATTCGAGTCATCTCGTCGCCGTCCATCTCGACTACGGGATTCTTGACTTTGATTTTTGCCATTAAGAAATGCCTTCAAGTACAATGTTCGTGGAAAGGGAAACGCAAACCTACAGTTCGAACAAATTATGTATCAATTGGTCGAACGACGCTATAGATCTCAGAAAGCGAAGACCGATTCAACTATTTCGCCTACAGGTCTTTAAACTTGGCTGCTATTCCAAGGCCATCGCCAATTTGCATATTGCAAAGCAATTCACCAAAGACCAGCAGCCAAGTTACCAATTGTGGGTCAGCCTGGAAGCACTGGTCTAAGCGCTGGCGTAAATCGGTCAAGCCACAGATACCCCGTTTTAACTTTTTGCGGCGACAGTAGATGATTGGCCAAACAGTAGCCCAAATCCCTTGAAACGTCGGTGAGCAACGAAGACCCTCACCGCATAAAACAGCCAGGTGAAGATCATCGAAGGCTGGTACTGACTCGCACCAATCGGCCCATTTGCCTTGATTTCGCCCACCCTGCGTAATGTTGTTGCCAGAAATTTTCTTTCTTTGTTTTGCAAATCGCTCGTCTGCACTCTGTATCGTGAGCAACACATACTCTTGCGTCACCTTCGAATCAGGTCGATAGACACTGATGGGCTCCTCAATGACTTTGATCATGGTCGCTTGACCTTCGATTGCAAACGTCCATGTTCCGTCGACCCAATTATTAGCTTTCCAACTCGCGGTCGTTTTGAGCTCTAAAGTGCTTTTGCCCGACGACTCCATGGTAAAGCCAGTGGGAGCATTAGAACCTTGTCTGGCAACCCGGCGTTGCCAGGAAACAAAGTCGCCGCTCAGGATTTTCATCGTTACCTGAGTTGACCAATCGCGAATACCCATGGCGTTTGCCCAAACCGTCGCGTCGTCTATCGTCGGCGGTTCGTTCTGTTCGATGGAGAACTCGTCCGTGCAATCCAAAACCCACGCTGACTGGGCACTAGGAATCGACGTCAAGAGCCATTTCAACTCGTTTGTGACGCCGTACTGCCAGAGGGACTGAATCGCTAAGTCTAGCATGCCCGCTTTCTCTCGGATGGTAGTCAAACTGGTAATGCAGTCGATCCAGTCCAAGTGTTTCTTCGCATTCAATCTGGATTGCTGAATCAATGGATCACTCACCCCCATCAACGCTTGTAGCCAACCTGAGTTGGCGTAGTCTTGTTCGGTGGGTGATAAAGTTTTGGACATTGGTTTTCCAGAGAAATTGAATCGTTGAAAACAACCGATGTCAATCTAGCAGTGCGCTAGGGGTGCCTACTAGTGCAAGTCTGAACTTTGGGAGAAGTGGGCTTACTTAACTACTCCCAAGGGCTAAATCCAATTCGGCTTCGTTGAAAACCGACTACCGGGTCTTAAATCGGTCCGGTTTAATTAAAAGGGTTCCAAGATCGTTGGCCCCTTCTTTGAGAGTCAATTTGACGGTGCCTTTTGTCCATTTTTCCTTCTTGCCAGAAAGAGAAACTTCTTCGATCGACTTGTCTTGGGATTCGTGCCACAGCTTGAAGTCGAGTTCGATACCGGCTGGCAACTTTTCGATTTTGATCTTGCCCGCAGCATCGCTGATTCCAACGTACGGATGGCCCGCAACAATCACATAGCCACTCATCCATGGGTGAATACTGCATTCCACCTTCGTTGGAGTTGGTTCTTCTAACGTTGTGACAATTTCTTTGCTGCCACCGACAGGAATCATCGGATTGACTTCTTCATTTTTAAAGAAATTGAACTTGGCGTTGTGGCCAGTCTGGTCTGAATTTTTAACGAGGAGAGTTTGCCCAGCGCGCATTTTCATGATGTGTGGAACGAATGCGCACTTCAAGTTGTCCATCGCGGGCTTGTCACTCGGTACTTTTTGCAAGTCTGGATGCAACTGCTTTGTCTCCAGTTTTGTCTTTTTGGAATCGATCAGGAAGACAATGTTTGCAATCGCTTTCGTAGCGGGATCCACGACCAAATCCTCTGACATGATTTTGTTCTGCATGCAGAAAGCGTCTGCGTTGACAGTGACCTGCTTGGGCTTTGGAACCTCACCGTCCAATAGAACGGTCATGGTCAAGTCGGCCCACTTTTGAGCA
>JAYVBW010000058.1:0-7356 GCA_043750255.1 Pirellula sp. | reverse complement strand
TGAGTCATCAAAGATAATGTAAAGCAATGAGAAACCGACGTCGCTCGACCCTCGCACTGTAACCACGCCGGGGATATTTTGAAGGTATTCAGAAAGCGGTCGAGTGATCTGTGAGTGGATTTCGGGTGGGTTGTGGTTTGCCCATGGCGTGTAGACCAAAACCTGGTTCTCGGAGAGATCTGGCAACACATCGATAGGCGTGTTCAATGCCATCCAGATACCAGCGACGGCCCAAATTCCGGCAAGGACGAAAACAATCTTGCGAGAGCGAATCATTAATAACAAAAAGTCACTGAACATATCGTTCCATTACTTCGGTTCTTGCTCGTTCGCTAATTTTTCATCTAACCACGCGAGATATTTGATTGGTTCCGCCAAGAGGCGAACACGGCAACCCATACAACAAAGTGCGATCTTCCGGTTGCCTACATCGACAAACACAGGAGCTCCCATCGAGCCGAGTTCAGCCTGTGTCACGGGGCAATACCTTTGGGTTTCAACCAATAGTCGTTCGGCCGATTCGAGAGGGTTTGCTGGATGTAAAGTAGATTTTGGTAATGGCGGCGAAGGGCTGGAAACCACTTGGGTCGTGGCGCCGAAATACTGGGTCGAGAGATGGGGATTTAATCGAGTTTCTGCATCGACAAGAAGCGTTCCTATCGCGACTACCCGATTTCCAGGTTTGACACCCGCAAGGACAACATAAGAGTCGCCTTCGCGATTTCCTAGCTTGACGGAAACACCGTCGAACATGCCTGGCATCGATTCCACGTAAACAATGGTCTCTGCTCCCCAATGAACTACCGCAGTGGTCGGCACAAGCAACTCCGTCTCGGATGGTTTCGACGCTGGTTCCGCACTGTCAACCCTTTGCTTGACCACCACAGTACGTACGCCAGCCAACGAAACGCGATACGGTGAAAGTTGCATCCTCGCGACGACACCACTGGGCAGGATGAGGCTCTCGCCCTTGCGGCGGCTGATAAGATCCATATTGCAAATTGGACAAATCGCCGACCAATCGGAAACCACACCTGGGTCCATTGGGCAGAAATACTCCCTGTCCGCTGCCACTGCTGAGTCGAGCTTGAATGGCGACAAACGAGCATAAATGCGTTCCCATGCATTTGCGAGCCAAGGCCAAAGGGCCGCTAGAAATGCAAGCAACGCGATGGCTAATAAAAAACGAACACGGACTTGAATTGCAGCGTATGCGTCGCGCCAACCTCTTTGTTTTGTTTGGTCAGTGGTCATGGTTGGTCCGTTTCTGCAGGGAGTTTGGGCATGCGATGGTCCCAATGCATTAGCAGCTCAAAGTCTTCTCTTCGAAAAACCCACAACGGATCAATACCGACGACGATGTACTCCGTTTTGAACTGTTCGTCGGGATGTTTTAACGATAGCTCAACTGCAAAGGTTCGACCGGATCGGCCTGGTGTTTCACCAAGTATTTTAAATCTGTCGAGTGCCTGCTTAGGCTTGCGATTGGTATCCGTTACGTGAATCAATGGCTTAGATCCGGCGATTTCGCCAGCAGGCTTTCCTGCCTGCCAATCCTCTAGTGCACGAATCAATGCAGTTTTTGCCAACTCTGTCCCAGGCTTAAAATCGTTCGTTCGATCATGGCAACCGCAGACCAACACGCAGGCAATCCCAAGGATGACAATGGCCCAAAACTCGATCGAGCCCAATCTTTGGATCGGTATCCGTAAGTTATTGCAACTGCGTACAGGAGTTATTTGATTGATCATTTAGTATCAATTCTCAAGTGATACTACTTCGCCCGTTGCCCGGCTGCCCACCGCACGCCAAACGTTGAGATCAACACTACTTGTAACAAAGCGAACCGAACCGTCGCCCAACATGCATTGCACCCCACCGGTGTGTCGACTAGCCGCAGATACTTGCATTGCCATGTTTGTCATTGATCCCGGAAATCCAGTACCACCGCATGTATGGCTGTTCGGTGTTGCAACGTGGTTGTATTGAGTGCAACAGTTTTCGCCCATAACCCAACTATAACCATACTTGCTAGTCAGCGGAGTGGCGGTAAGAGTATTGATGTTTGAGCAAGCCGCGAAAGTTGCGTCGAGCGTATTCTGATGGGGAATGACAAATGCGTCGGTGCGGGCGTTAGGCGTCCCCTGGCCCCGAATTTTTTCGCTAAAGAAAATAGTATTGGATAGCCCATCCGTTACACCGGAAAACTTGACCTTACTCAAGTAATAGAATACGCCTGTTTGAGTTTCGCTTGGGGAGACGTCCGTTGCCTCGCCGGGTTGGTCACTGCGATCGCATAACCAGCCACCTTGATTGCCGACGTAATTGTTTTGTGCCTGCCAGACGTCCGATGGAGACACATCGGAGGGGCAAAAGAAACCCGGAACTGGCGTGCGACTGCTGGCCGCGTTTACGCCAGTTGAGTTGGTATAAGCGGGCATAAATGGAATTACTCCCCCCATACCAGGCGTATCAGGTGGAAATCGAAAATCAATTGTATTGTACAAGGCCGATTGCTCGATGTAGGGCAATATCATCGCGTGTTGAGACCACCGAGCATATATGGGAGCTCCTAAATAGCTGGCACCCTTACCGAATGGAAGCACCTTGTAGGCGCTTTCGTAGTTGTGCAGGGCAAGTCCAATCTGCTTAAGATTGTTACTACATTGCATTCGCCGAGCCGCTTCTCGTGCAGCTTGAACTGCTGGCAATAGTAATCCTACAAGAACGCCGATGATCGCAATCACCACCAAGAGTTCTACTAAAGTAAATCCACTCCGACGCAAACGCGAGGATACAAATCGTGTCATTGAAAAAGTCCTTGTTACGATTGAAATGCAAAAACAAGAATGTGCAAAGAATTAAAATACAATGGGAAGAATGCTTTCAAACAGTGGAGTTCCAACTATCCGTTCGAAAAGTCAAATCATCCAGAATAGTTTTGACAATGAAAGTGCGGGACTCGCTGTGCAACAACCACCGAAATGGGTTTCTCGCCTCTCCGCATCGCAAACTGACGTACGAATATCAATGCGGTGAAACCGCGTCGTACCAACATGCAATCAAGCCGGGAGAGTAAGCTCCATTAGCATCGCGCGAGCTGAATGCCGTTAGACTATCAGAATAGGAGGAGGCGTCAAAACCTCTAACGTCGCAGACGAGGGAAGAGCTTCGTCGACGGATTCAAGACTTCGTACTTCAGTCGAATTCAAAGATGTCAGAGTGGGTTGGAAGTCCGACGGTTGCCTTGGAGGGAGGACTATACGGGACGGCTCAACGGGCGGTAGCGATGGAGCCGATCGACAGTTGCCACCCTGGCAAACGGGCATGGGCAGCGAGTCAGTGCCCATGGCTGAAAAGACCGCGTTTCTGCTCGATCGCGCGTGGTTGAGATAGTCGCCACAACTACCTTCAGCAATTTGAACGCCACTCCCGATTGCAAAAACAACGAACGCAGACACGAAGACTGCTATACTTACTATTCGTTTTTTTGCATTAAGTGTGAACATAGGTAACAAAAATCGCAACGGGCATATTTTTCAGTTCAACTTACGAAGATAACATCCGGTACGACGATAATCAACACGTAAAGTGAATTAAACTGGCATAAGGGTGCCTTCGGTTGGCGTTAATCGTCTTTTGGCCAGACCTGGATGCTATTGAGCCAGGGATTCAATACCGAGCTTTTTCATCTTTTTGTACAGCGTCGTTCGGTTAATACCCAACTGATCGGCAGTAACGTTTCGGTTCCAATCGTTTGCCTTGAGCACCTCCAGGATGATTCGACGCTCAGGGCCTTCGAGCGCTTCACTAAGCGTCTGGTGGATGGCTGCGGCATGATTGGTAACTGAATTCAAATTGTGAACTTGTGATGGCGGCGTCGTGTGGAAAGAATTCGAAGAACCGGCGTTGGATTGCGCATTTGAGTTTGAGGCTCCGAGCACCGAGCGAGGTAGCGACTCGCAGTCAATGTTGCGTGACTTAGTGAGTAAGACTGCGCGTTGAATTACATTTTCTAGTTCGCGAATATTGCCTGGCCATGTGTGCGAGAGCATCGTATTCATTGCACTGGCAGTGAATCCTTCGACGTCTCTTGCGAATTCTTTGCAAGCAGTACGTAGGAAGTTTTCAGCGAGCAGTGGAATGTCGTCTGGACGTTCGCGTAGCGACGGCAGTTCAATAACAATTACGTTGACACGGTAAAACAGGTCTTGCCGAAATCTGCCTTCTGCAACGGCGGTATCGAGATTCTCGTTGGTTGCTAGGATCGTTCGTGTGTCGACCGAAATCGTTTCGGTACCCCCGAGTGGCTCAAATTGCAACTCCTGCAATACACGCAGCAATTTGACTTGCAATGCCTGAGTTGCAGTTCCGATTTCGTCCAAAAAAATCGTTCCCTTGTCGGACAGTTGGAACTTGCCGATTTTATTGTGTGTCGCACCGGTGAACGAGCCAGCCATGTGGCCGAACAACTCGCTTTCCAAAAGTGTATCAGGAAGCGCACCACAAGCAACTTCTACGAAAGGGGCATTGCGACGTGAGGATTTTTTGTGGATCGCACGTGCGATCATGCTCTTTCCTGTTCCATTTTCACCAGTGATCAAAATGGATGCTCGTGAATCGGCAACGTTATCAATCATCTCGAAAATTTTGAGCATGCGTAAATCATGGCTGACAATGCTCTCTAGCCCGAAACGTCGATCGAGAGCTTCTTTTAGTCGTTCATTTTCGTCCGCGATGTCTTTTTGTTGCAGGGCTCTAGTAATTGCAGTTTGCAATTCGTCATCAATAATCGGCTTGGTCAATAACTCAAAGGCACCAGCAGCTACTGATTCACGTGCTGCATCGGGACCAGCATATCCAGTCATCATCAAGACGGGTAAATGCGGAAACTGCTTTCGGACTTTCCTAAGCAATGCAATGCCATCGCCATCGTCGAAGCGAACGTCGCACAACAGTAGGTCAAACGACTCCTTTGCAAGCGTCTTGGTGGTTTGCTCGATGCTGTTGGCGGTCTGTACAGAGTATCCTTCGCCGGTTAGCCATTGGGCCATGGACTCCAGGAGCCATTGATCATCATCCGCGATCAAGAGTCGAGCTTTGTTCTCTTTCTTTAGGTTGCTGTTTGCCATCGATTAGATCGTAGATTGCTAAATCTGATTGTTCGGAAGTTTCTAGTGGTTTGCTTCACCTTGGAAACATAGGTTGACTTTTCGCAACATGCCGGGCAAACATGCTGTTTCCTGAATACATCAATGATTCTTTATGAAATGCCGTTCGAATCGACGTCAAAATCGTTAAAATCGTTTGCTTGTATCATGAAATTCGGATCGCTGTGGAATATCCTGGAGAGGTCCCGTTTGACACAATTAGGAGATTCTTCATTTTGCATTCACGAGTTTGGCAGCGTTTAGTACGGCAAATCAAAATGCCCGATTACCATTGGGCAGTCTGGGTTTTCGGTGCGATTTCCGGTGTTCTCGTTCCACTTCTATTGGTTATGGGAGGTTTGCTCATTCAATTGCTGTTGGCTGGCCAGGCTGGGATAGCAGGTGGTAAAGTACCTGCAATGCCGGATCATTTGACGGTCGGGCGGTATTTTGAGCTGGGCACAGCTTGGCTCAACGCAGGTGGCAGTATCCTTCGCGGCGTTTTAGGCATCGTAGCACTCGTCATTATCGTGATCGCATTGGAATGCATCGCATTGCTTACCTGTTACCGAGCGGCGTTGCATACATCGTTAGAGGTTGCTGTTGAGTTGCAGCGTAAGCTATTCGGAAAGTCGGGAGCACTGGCTATGGAGCAGGGCCTATCGGGTCAACAAGAAGCGATGCTCGAAATGCTCTACGTTCATGTACCAATGGTAAGAGAATCGATTAGCCAATGGTTTCGTGTCTTCCCAAGGCACATCGTTCAGGCGATCTTACTGTTGGTCCTTTCCGCCTCCATTCACTTTCGGATCACCATTCTGGCGCTCCTATGTGCCGTTTTCGTGTGGGTTTTGTTTTCGCACCTAGAGTCAGCACGACGCAAAAAAAGGCCGGTTCTTTTCGAACGCGCCCGAGCTGCGAGCGAACAGCTTTCGTACCTATGCAGTACCGCACCGTTGCTGGCTTTTGTACATGACCAAGAAGATACAAAATTGAGTTACGAAGGTCACTTGAATTCATATCGTAATTCCCAATTGCAATTGGCAGACGGAGGAACGTGGAAATCCCCTGCGATGCTTTTGACATGCGCCGTGCTCGCCGCATTTCTAATCATTGTGGTGTCGATTCGTCTATTGGATGAATCTTCCGGTTTGCATTTCGGAGAACTTTTCGTTCTATGTATGTCCACTATCCTTGCGGTCGCTAGCCTGCATCGCTTTCAGCGAGCCTTCCGGCGGTACAAGCACGCAGAGCCTGCCGCAGATCGACTTGCTGCGTATCTTGAACAACCTACGCTCCTCAATAACCAGCCTAATCGAATTGTTCCAAGCAAAATTTCAGAGAGTATTGTTTTGGATCATGTAACCATCAAGAACAGCTCCGGACAAAAATTACTGGAAGACATTTCGACTACGATCAAGCTCGGGCAGTTGACAGCCGTTGTTGCCAGCCAAAGCGTTCAAGCGAGCGCATTTGCTGAATTGATTTTCGGTTTTGGACGTCCTGCCAGTGGTCGCATTTTAGTGGATGGTGTAGATTCAACGGATCTTGATCAATCGGCGATTCGCAATTTTTCACTCTGGGCCGCAGCCCGCGGTCCTCTAGTACATGGCTCGGTCGAAGATAATTTATGGCCGGTCGGTTCGCCGGACGCAACCGTGGATTTGATGGCTGTTGCAAAGCGAATGCACGTCTCGGATGCGATTCTGAACTTGCCTGACGGGCTATCGACCATGGTTACACCAAATGAAGATCGCCTATTACCAGATTCTCTCTTTCGTATTGGACTCATGAGAGGGCTGGTCAAGAAACGAAGTTTAATCGTGGCACAAGAACCAAGTGTTAGAGTTAAATCGACGACTGAGTCTGAAACGCTCGACGCGCTTCTTCAACTCAAATCCGAAGACACGATCCTCGTAGTGTTACCCCAACGGCTGTCCACGTTGCGGGCGGCAGACCAGATCATCGTGATCCATGCCCACAAGGTGGCTGGCATCGGTACTCATTCGCAACTGCTTGAACAAAGCGAAATCTACAGACACCTCAATTACATGCAGTTTTCGCCTTTGGTAGAAAATAAACCGTAACTATTAACACTTCCCGTTTCGCCCCAGACGAAGGCGAAAAACGGCCAGTTTAATTTACATGGATATACAGGATGCACAGGATACGTAACTCCATCCTGTGCATCTTGTTTATCAATGTT
>JAYVBW010000057.1:0-2653 GCA_043750255.1 Pirellula sp. | reverse complement strand
CGATACCAAAAGCGGAAACGAGAAAAATCATTGCCAAGGGATATGGATTTGTGTGCGTGACTGCCCTAGCGCCGCATCATGAAATGGAAACGAATTATCGAAAAGAGTTTTATGACGTGATTGGCTATATGGAAGGTCGAGATTCACCCAACTACCGAGGGTTCGAGGTTCAGCGAGTCGAGATTACTGACCCCAATAAGGAGATTGCTGAAAAGGACTGGCAAGCGCTGCTCGATGCAAGTCCTGAAAAATATAAAGAGGCCGTGAAATACCTTGTGGGAACGTGTTCTGAAATCAATCCTTTGGACTGGACCGATCCCAACCTTTCAATGCCTATTCCTCCAATCCTTTTGAATGATTATCGGAAATTTGCAACACACTCTAAAATCAAGTATGGTGCTCCAGAAGAGGCCGATTTTCCTGGAATGGGAGGGATGGGGAGCGGCTTTGGTGAGGGCGGAGGTATGCCCGGCGGATATGGTGACGGCGGAGGTATGCCAGGCGGATATGGTGACGGCGGATATGGTGACGGCGGAATGGGACCCGGCGGAATGGGCCCCGGAGGAATGGGAGCCGGAGGAATGGGAGCCGGATCAGGAAGCAGCGGCAGCGGCATGCCGGGCGGATACGGTGAAGGCGGAGGTATGTCTAGCGGCTCTGGAAGTGGAGGAATGACCAGTGGCTTCACTGAAGGTAGTGGAAGTGGCTACGGCGGTGGCTACGGCGGTGGCGATGGTGGTCTGGGTAACGCTGGAACCATGATGGAAGTTCCGAGGAGGTTGCCGAGTACCAAATACAAATTGATTCGGTTTTATGACTTCAAGACCGAGGCTGGAAAAATCTACAAGTACCGTGTTCGATTGTTGATGTACGATTCAAATTTCCCTGAATGGAGTGCGCTAAAGCCAGCCTCGAGCACACTCAAAACAGAAACCTTAAGACGCGTGCAGACGCTTGAGAGCGAATTCAAAGCAAAGGAGTCTGCCCCAGTAAAAAAGGCAACCAATCCGCCGACCGTAGTAGCACAGGCGAAGAGAGAAAAATATCGGGAAACCGAATGGTCCGCGCCGAGCAAAGCGGTCCTGATTAAAAAACCAGCCATGGTCTTCGCTGCTGAGACAAAGGAAAAGCTAGAATGCGTGCTCGTCGACTTCGAAGTCCAAAGAGGTATTAGCATTCCTAAAAAGGATACTGTTGAACGTGGATTTGTTTTCGGAACACCTAATAAACAAGTTAAGAGTAAAGACGTGGGCATCGACATAATCCACCCAGTTACGAAAGTGATCAAGGCCCTAAAAGACTACAGGGCGACCAACTTTGTTACTGTTGTAGATTGGAAGTCACCGTCACCGCTAAACACCATGATTGCCAACCCCAAGGACGCGATCAAGACAGGGGCAGAGGTCGTATCATTCGATCCCATAACTGGCCAGTTAGTGGTCAGCAGAGAGTTCGATAATTTCACTAGCTTTAACATGTATGTTCAGCCAGATCTTCCTGCGGTCGGCCCTCTAGGTGGAGGGCTTTCTGCCGGAAATGCAAACGGTATGAGTGGCGGGTATGGCGAATCTGGTCCCGGCGGCATGGGCATGGGCAGTCCCGGCATGGGCAGCTCTGGAAAGGGCGGTCCTGGCATAGGAATGACAGGAAGTTAAGCGGAATAATGCTTGGGCGCCACGACTCCGCTCGGGCGGAGTTGCAATCGTCAGCAAGTTCTTGCACTTTGTTCCTTTCTATCGCCAGCGAACTTCGCTGGCGATTTCTATTTTGCTTGTCCGCAATGTTCAGATCAGCTAACAAACACCTCGAATTTCGATTATAAGCACTCACGCACAATTAACCGTGCATAAGTAGTTTCCGTGCGCGCAGGCCATAGCGAAGGCCAGGGCTTCGCCCGGACCTTCGCAACAGGTTTGGTGATCTAGGTTATAAGGGATAGGATAGGATAGGATAGGATAGGATAGGATAGGATAGGATAGGATAGGATTATAGGACGCCAAACCTGTTGCGTTCGTTGGGCACAAGGCCCAACGAACGCTTCTGCGGAGAGCATCTGGTAAAACATCCTTGATTTTTTGCGTGAGAAAAATGAAGAAAATTGCTTAGCATAACCAATTCCAAGGAATTGCAGTTATGCCATTTTATTTGTACCTGAGTGCTTAAATAAGCCGACCGGTATTGTTCTGCCCTTGCGTCGCCCATGGTGGCAAGGCAAAGATAATTGGTAGCCAGGACCGTGGCCGGTTCGGCCAGATAAGTTACCGAAGTTCATTCCAATTTTAGAGACGAATTACAACTTTTCTGAAATGCTTGCCACTTGCTAAATATTCGAACGCGGCTGGAGCATTCTGCATATAGAACACGCGATAAACAAATGGCGTTAATAGATCGTGTTCCAGAAATTCGTTCATTGCGACAAACTGAGGCCTTGGAAATGGAGTCTTTAGCTTCGGTTTTCAGGTCCAAGGTGTCTTGATTGGTACGAAATACCCAGGCAATCGAGGTCATTGGATTAGAATTCTAAAAAAAAGTCGGGATTGGCTTGCTACGCCCCTGCGCTAGGATATGCTTTTGGGCGACGTTTGTCTGGAGGGTAGGCGAATGGCTAGCGGCTTCATTGGAAATGAAGTGCCCCGTAAGGGGTTGCGGGTTC
>JAYVBW010000056.1:0-3053 GCA_043750255.1 Pirellula sp. | reverse complement strand
ATGAACGCCGATGGTCATGTGTCCGTTGACGACATTGCCAAGCGACTGATCGATTTCGGCTTTCACGCACCGACCATGTCGTTTCCAGTCGGTGGTACGCTCATGATTGAGCCGACCGAGAGTGAATCGCTATTTGAGATCGAACGGTTCTGCCGAGCGATGAATTTGATTTATTCGGAGTACAAAAAGGTCCGGGCAGGTGTTTGGCCTGTGGATAACAATCCGTTGCACAATGCTCCGCATACTCTTGACGCCATTTTAAGCGAAGCCGATCCGAGGGTTTACACTCGACAGGAAGCGGTGTGTCCAGATCCCGAAGTAGATTACCGAGTCAAGTATTGGCCACCGGTAGGGCGCGTGGACAACGTTTATGGAGACCGCAATTTAGTCTGCTCCTGCTCGCCAGTTGAAAGTTATCAACAGGAACAGTCCGAGGGTGAAAGTTGCCCAATTGAATTAGCCGTTGCGAAGTAATTTGAACGCTGGCTTAGCATTGTGCGGACAATTAATGTCCGAACGTTGGCTTCGTAAAGTTAGTTTGCTATCAGCAATCGAGGTAACCAGTCAGTATTCGCTCCGAAAATATTTTTTATTTTTCCGGAAAAACATGTCGCACTTTTGCAAATGCATGCTGGCGTTGATCGAACGAAATGCATGTGGAAAACACTACCCGCGAATACGCAAAACTTTTTGAAATTTTCTAGTGGACGCTATTGCGTTCACAATATCCACGGCTTCTATTTGAATCCATTGTAGAGCAATTGTCCTCAATGAATCCCGTACTGCGCCTCTCAGTTAGGAATTGTCTATCATGGTTCGATTCTTGCCTCTCTCTCTCTCTCTCTCTTGCGCAATAGCGTCTCGCGTATGGTTTCTCTAGCCAGCCGGGAACTTAAACGCACTGCATTCCGCCAAGCTCTCATCGAGAATTCTAGCTCTCGATTTCGCAATAATCGATCCATCGCACACCATCGAGCGATGCTCGAATCATTGGAACCGCGCCATCTCATGGCCGCTGTTCCCATCGCCAATCATGATGCCGCTTTCTACACAAGTATGAGCACCGATCTGGTCGTCTCGACTTCATCGACTCCCGCTCATCTGCTCGCCAACGACCTCGATATCGATGGCGGCTCCATCACGAGCAGCCTCGTTACGAACCCAGCCTCCGGAACTCTCATCGCCTTTGGAACCAACGGCACCTTTACCTATCGGCCCAACACCGGCTTCACGGGCATCGACAGCTTTACCTACAAAGTTAACGATGGTTCGCTGGACAGCAACGTCGCCACTGCCACCATAGCCGTTGGCACCAAACTCCTCGCCGCACAAAACCTCCAAAGCAACACAGGCATTGATTCCCAATTGACCACTGGGAACCTATCGCTCACCGAACAACTCACCCCCGACCAATCGCTCGTTTACCGCAGCGATTCTCTCACCAAACCCATTATCACCGTCGAAACGCAGCTTGCTCCCGGCATTGCCGTCCCGAGTGCGATCACCGCTCAGTTGACCTTCAACGGAACGTCAGGCACCTCCTACAGCTACGTCACGACGAGCATGGTCACAGGCCAAGATCTTCGCTTTGCCCTGCAAACCGATGGCTCGTCGCTTGCAACTGGCATGTACGATTACACGCTAACGGTCGCAATGACCATAAGCGGCGTAACGACCAGTCAGGCATTTGCCGGCAAACAACCTATCGTCAACCGGTCCGCCAGCGAATTCGGCTCCGGTTGGTGGCTCGATGGTCTCGACCAAGTCATCGATAGTAGTGCCGGTGCGTTGCTCGTCCGTGGGAACGGTGACACGCTCTGGTTTGCGAAATCAGGCTCTGATTACCTCCATTCGGATGGCGACACGAGCTATAGCACACTCATCAAAACCGGCGGCAACACGTTCATACTCACAACCAAAACCGGCATCGTCTCCAATTTCTCCACGACCGGTTTGTTAACGAGCATCGTCGACACCAATTCCAATACGACCAGTTTCGCCTACGCCGATCGCAATAGCGACTCCATCGCCAATGAATTAATTTCGATTACCGACCCGTTCGCTCGCGTCACAGATTTCAACTACACCTCCGGCAAGGTCAGCAGCATCGCGCACTACTCCGGCCGCACGACGACGTTAACGATCATCAGCGGCAATCTGACCAGTTATTCATTAACCGATCCAGATGGCTCAGGAGTTCTTGCAGCACCCGTATTTTCGTTTGGCTACACGTCTGGCAAACTCACGTCAACGACCAATGCGGTCTCGAATGTTACATCCTATAGCTTTAACACGAATGATGGCCGCCTGCGAACCATCACAAACCCTGACAACACGACTTGGCAACTCGTCCCAATCGAAACTGTCGGTCTGCCTACCGGAACAAGCGGAAATACTCTGAAGGCACCGGTTGACGCTCAAGCCACCGTCACAGACGAGCGCAGCAGTGTCTGGAAGTACCGAACCGATCGCTTCGGTCTCGTCACTGAATCGATAACTGCCCTCGGTTTCATCTCGACGGTTAGCCGCAATGCGGACGGTTTGCCCGTCGTTGCCAACCAACCCGATCCCGACGGAACAGGACCTAAGACCGGTTCGGTATCTTACTTCGGATATAACAGCTTGGGGGATGCTACGCACAGCGTTGCACCTGACGGCGGTGTGACCACCGCAACTTATTCGTCGATCTTGCATCGTATTCTTTCGGTAACCGATCCTGTCAGTCGGACCCAATCGTCAACGTATGACTCGCTTGGTAACAATCTCACACAAGTCGATGGTGCTGGGTACACGACGACCTACGTTTACAACTCCCGTGGTCTTCCAACGAGCGTAACGCCACCCGACCCAGACGGCTCAGGTTCCCTAACGTCGCCTGTTACTAGTCTCGCCTACGACTTGTATGGCCGTTTGGTCACACTTACCAATCCCGATGCATCGACGCAGACTTTTACCTACAACACAGCTGACCAAGTGTTAACGACCGTTGACGAACTCGGTAAAACGACAACCAACGTCTTTGACAGTTTGGGTCGACGAACTTCGGTAACCAA
>JAYVBW010000055.1:0-1929 GCA_043750255.1 Pirellula sp. | reverse complement strand
ACGGCTTCGTGATGTTTGGCTCACTCGCCTGACCGGTCCGGCCTTGTAGGATGTTTCTGTTCGTAACCTCGCAGATTTGGTGAGAATGCACCCGAGTGGGGAATGACGCTCTGATGGCAGTCGACAGACTCGGGGCTTACCCATGCATTCGCAGGCTTCCTTCCCACGCTTGGTCACCCTCGCGCAGTTGCCTTCACCTAGTGCTTGTTCTCTTGAAGCTGTCATTTGGTATACTGATCTCCTAGAGATTCCTATCTCGCACAGGGGACTGGTCCACGGTGGACGACACCCCAATAATTCATGCCCATGACGGGCGTACCAAACCATTGGACACGAAGCACTCGATCAGCCGTTTTGACTTGCGTTGAGTCAATTCCTCGTGCTCGGTCAATGGCGTCGTTCTGGCTTAGATGTAACGGAGATCGCGACTTCCCTGAATAACACGTGCAATTTCGATTCCCACTTCAGAACGGCGAAAGAATATCACGTAGCGCCCATAGGTTAGCGATCGACATCCCTTGACGCTAAACTCCGTTCGATTTTCGCCCACTTCGGGATGCATATCAATCATGGCAAAGGTTTTGTGAATGCCATCTAGCCACTTTATTGCCGCCGCCGGTTTGTCCGAAGCAATGTTTTCCTTAATACTACGGAGATCAGCTTCCGCAGATGGAGAGATGACGACCATTACTTATTTGTCAACGGCGAGTTGAGGCGTGCGAACACGGTATCTGCATCTATACCCAACCCGCCATCGAGTTCATCGAATCCTTTTTGTACTTCCGCCTTGAGCGTTTCACTCGCTCGCAACATGCGTAATCCCTCCGCCACGACGTCTTCCTCAGAAAGAAATCTTCTGGAGCTTACAAGCCGCTGTACAAACGGAACAAAATCTTGAGGGATTTGGATCGACACAATTGACTCCTTGAAAAATGGTGATGAGCGAATTGTATCCAAATGAAACGAAACTTGCTATGATAAGTCAGCCAGGAACAATGCGATGGACACGAAGGGCTCGATCACCGGGGTTTGGCTTGCGTCGAGATAGCGTCTCGCCCTCGGTCATCGCGGTCGTTAGGCCGGTCAGCCTGTTTCGTTGCGATGGAACGATGGCTGACACTTCAGTTCGCAGCGACGAATCAACCCTCATCCCCAGCCCTTCTCCCAAGCTTGGGAAAAGGGTGCCGAAGGCGGGATGAGGGTTGTTGCGTTGTCGTCGATCCTACTCAAGTACCTTCATTTCCACGTTCCGAAATCGTACTTCCGTTGGACCGCCGGAATGCAACTGAAACGCTATGATCCCGCGTTTGGCCCCTTTTGGATCGTCTAGATCAACGCATAATTGGCCGTTGATCCACGTCTGAATTTTCGATCCTTGAGCTCGAACTTCGTAGAGGTTCCATTCGCCATTCTTGACGTGCGATTCTCCTGACTTGTCCCAAAGCAATGCCCGGCCTTCCTCCTCATAGAGTTTGCCCCACCAGCCTGGTCCTACGTCCGCCTGGTATCCTAGCATCCCGTTCTCCGTTTGTTGGCTTCGGAATTGAATACCGCTGTTCCCTGTGTTCGCAACCAGTTTCACTTCGAGCTTCAAATGAAAGTCGCCGACCGAATATTCACTTACAAGGAATTCGTTCTTTGATAGCCCTGTCGTTTTGCCGACGATCTCGTTGCCATCGACACTCCATAGCTTTTCATTCCCTCGCCAGTTCGATAAATTCTTGCCATTGAAGAACTCCTGGGCATTTGCGACCGTCGCTAAAACAGGTATTTGGCGATCACTGCCCAAATAGGCGATCAAGGACCGTATCTCATGTTTGCTGAACAGCTTCAACTGATCTTCGGGCATCATGGATTTGTCGCTGAGCTTGCGTTCTTCGATTTCATCGAGTGGCACAACTTCGATCGCGTCGACTTTTTGCAGCGTTA
>JAYVBW010000054.1:0-16692 GCA_043750255.1 Pirellula sp. | reverse complement strand
TGTCTCGGGTCTGCGAAATCGACTCGTTGAACGTAACTCAGTTGTGCGATGTCGAGGCGTTTCCGTTTGTTCTGCATTTGGTCAGCAGCATCCGTGCTCGTTTGCGCCCAGCAGCGAGCGTGACGGAATTGGTTGCTGCGATGTTCCCTGGCGGAAGCATCACTGGTGCTCCGAAGATTCGAGCGATGGAAATAATTGCTGAGCTGGAACCCACGGTCCGCGGACCGTATTGTGGTTCATTGGGCTACTTTAGTTCCGACGGCAGCATGGATTGGAATATTCTCATTCGCACCCTCACCGCTTCACGCGGTTGGTGGCAATTTCAAGTGGGAGGTGGAATTGTGGCCGACAGTGTGCCAGAACAAGAGGAAGAAGAAACGTGGACCAAGGCCGCAGGACTCGTCGTCGCAATCAACGCGTCGGTTAATTAGTGATATCCTCATAGATTTCCAATAGCGGTAACTCAACCGAAACCGTCGATAGACGCAACACTCCATGAAGTCCTTTCGTAATCGACAACAGCCAGTTTTCATCCGATTGCCGTGTAAAACACTCGACTTGTAAATCCTCTTGGGCGACCAACACGTATTCAGTGAGGGACTTTATTTGACGAAAGAAATCGAATTTTTTGCCTCGATCGTAACCCTCGGTCGATTTCGAAAGCACCTCAAAAATCACTCGCGGATTCACAATTGCATCGACATCCTGAGCATCCATTTGAAGCTCGCCACAGATAATCGATACGTCAGGGTATGTGGCCAATCCGCAAGTCGAAATGCGAATTCTCTGATCGCTATTGAAAGGTCGGCACGGAGAACCACGCAAGCGATTCCTCAGGCTTGCAACCAAATTGACTCCAATCGAATTGTGTCTGGGAGATCCCCCAGCCATTGCGAAAATTTGTCCGCCGTAGTATTCGCTTTTCGTGTCGGCAACTCGCTCACGAACCAAGTATTCGTCATAGGTATAGCGCTCTTGGGAAACGGCTGACATGTTTATCTCCTGTCTAAGGCATTGCAGCGGTTGAAGAAATTCGACTTCGTTTTGAGACGTTTGTATCCCTCAATATAGCCCATTGGCGTGGACTTAATGAGCGGAAAATCGATGACTTTGCGGGTTTCGTGAACCGATGGGCGACGTCGCGGTGTATCGACATGGACACAACCGACAAAAGTAGCAGGCACGCTCCGCCGTGCCGTCCGCTCGTCAGCACTTAATGGAATTCTAGGTGGACGGCACATGGAATGTGCCTACTACTTTGACTTTTGTCGGCTGTATCGACAGGGTGAGCTACGCCCGATATTGACGACAATATTCATAGACTGCCATGGTGGTCGCGGTAGCCACGTTGTAGCTGTACGGCTGACCGTAGACCGGGATTTCAACCACATGATCCAAGCGGTCCAGTTCTTGTTGGTCCAGCCCTTCCCGTTCTGCTCCGATTACCAGTGCCGTCTTTCTTGTAAATTCAAATTCAAAAAGACAAATAGAGTTGGTTGTTTGTTCCAAACCTACGCATGTGTATCCATCGTCACGCAACTGTTCCAATACAGGTTTGAGCGATCTTCGCAGGACTATCTCTACGACATCGATTGCATCTCTAGCAATTTCCCGATCCACTTTTCCTTGCCCGCACTGAATGACACGCGTTATTCCTGCGCAGCCAGCAAGCCGAACGATTCGGCTGAGATTGACGTTGCTACGCATCGGTGCCAAAACCAACAACAGCTCTCTAGTCGCCTCGAGCTGCGTCGGCGGTTTGTGTCGAATGTGTTCAAACTTGCTCATAACATCAACGCATCGAGACCTTGCTGAATTAAGGCCAAGAGGGCGTAATCGCTATCGGGCCTTGCCAGTGCTCCGGGCGGTATCGAAGCGTGCTCGATCACTCCACGTTGAGTCAAAAACATCGCGCAGTTGTGCTTGTAGGCTGGAACAGGATCGCGAAATGCGATGAAACCTAAATATTGCAACCAATCATTCAGCTCGTAAAAACGCGTGTCACTCGAAGCCCAATATTTATCGCGAAGTGCAAACGCTTCGGGATAGAATGCGGATAGCCCCAACAGGTAATCGCTGCCCCACTGAACCATATCGATTGCAAGATCATTGCCTGTGTACACTCGGAAGTCGGGCCGTTCTTGATTTTTGATGGCCAGTCGCTGCCACTCTTGCTCGCGTGACAAGGAAGAATGTTTGATGCCAGTTAGGGTGGGAATCGATAGCAGTGCGCGAAATGTATCTAGGTCATAGATTTCGCCAAAGGGAGCAAACATTTTGCCTAACTCAAAGCCAAGAAGCTCGTCGCATTCTTTCGCGACTTTTCGATAAGCGTCCACCAACTTGTCTTTTGGTAACTGTGTCAGTTTCGTCGATTGGAAAAGAATTGGCGTCCCGCCCGACTCCTGAATCGCGACGCATTGATCTATATAGTTCCGCACCACCTCGCCTTGAAGATCTTCAACAAACGCGCCAGCGACGAACGGCCTGCCTGATGCCAATTGCGCTACCAACAATAGGACTTCGGTTCGCTGCACTGGACTCAAAAGATTTGCATACCCTGTGTCCATGTTGATGGCAGGTGTCAATCCGGATTTCCACGTCCGCTCCAGTCCGAGCTGGTACGAGTCAAAATCGATTCGGCTATTTGGTTTCCAGGGGAGAAGTACCGCAGAAATGCCTTTGATCGTTCGATTGTAAATGACGCACGGTATGTTTGACATTGTTATCCCAAAGATCGGGGGCAAAGCTAAGCAATTTAGCCTAACGAAATCGATTTGACGAGGTGAGATTCCCTTGAAACAGGATGCAGTTGCTCGACGTGATAAGTGGATTCTGCTAGACTTCAAACGTCCTTTCGCAGGCTGTCCCGAAGAAAATCGTTTCCTCCTCCCAATTTGCCCGCCACTTATGATTCAGGTCGCTGACATCCAACGGTACTCGATAATTTGTTTACTTGTTCTAAGCATTTGTTTAAATGGGCATGCGGGCGAACAATCGACGGAGTCCCAGACGGAGTCTCGCGGTCTAGGAAGGCTTAAGCTCGTTAAAATTGCAAGAAATCCATTGAATCGAATTAATAAGGGAGGCGTATTCGCTTTGCGGGTAGCGGTTCGCAATACAGGCTCACAACCTGCGATTGGTCAACTTGTCGGGCGGATTGCCGGACAAACGGGCGAGGAGGATCGTCGGCAAATTGAATTGGCTGCGGGCGAACAAAAGGACTTCGACTTGCAACTCCGCCTTTCCGCAAGCTTTAAAGACACATCCGTCAACGCCATAATCACTTTGAATGCGATTGAGAATGGCCGCGAAGTCTTGTTGCAGCAAGGTGATGAGCCATTGTCTCAAACGTTGAGGGTTCCTGTGGACGATGAGCGTTTTGCAACTGCGATCTCGTTGGCACCGGAGCCATCGGAAGGGCCCTATTGGCGGTGGCCGCATGGGGAGGCGTATGCACCGTACGAGCTAGTCGTAGCAACACGGATCGATTCAGGATTGTCCCGACGATGCATGACTATCGGTAGTGAACCATGGCCATTAAACTCAGCGGAATGGGAGGGGATTGACTCGCTAATTATTGGGAATCCAGAAACATTAAAAGATGCCGCAGCATTGACATCTGTGCAATATTTTTTGCAACGCGGGGGGCGTGTATTGGTTATACTCGACCTAGTGGATACGGATGTGGTTCGAGACTTATTGGTACATGGTCAGCAATGCGAAACAGTGGATACGGTAGAGCTGAATCATTTCGTCATGGATGTCCGTTCTCCGATTCCATTTAGTTTGAGCGATCGCACGATAGACAATGACAAGCCGATGCGAATGAAGCGTGTTTTGCAACAGGGCGGGAGAGTTACGCATTCGATCGATGGCTGGCCGGCTGCGGTCAGTATGAAAGTAGGCGACGGAGAGTTGCTGCTCACCACGCTTGAGAGTAGTGCTTGGCTAAAGATTCGCGCGGTGCATCAGGTCCAGGATGCTAGGTATCAATCAAATTTTACCGTGCCGCTTTGGGGTGGAACTTTATCTAATGAGTTAAACGCGATACGCCTTCCAGAGCCGCTTGAAGCAGTTGAGTTTTCTTATCCACTAGAATTAATTGGCACCCCGGTCGTCTCGCGCAAACTGGTAGGCGTTGTATTGATTGGGTTCTGCGTTTTGTTAGCTAGCGTGGGCGGTTGGAATGCGTTTTCTGGTGACTTAAAAAGGATCGGGGTGCTTGCACCTGCATTAGCGTTAATCTCATCCGTACCATTATGCATGGCGGCAATGTGGTCTAGAAAGGATATTCCCTCCATGGTGTCAGAACTGCAGTTTATTCAGTTTTGGCCGAACGGCGGTGGGTTAATGCGAGGCAATGCAGCCGTCTACCTGGGGGCAAGTCGTTCCATGGATTTGGTTGGGAAATCGGATGGTTATGCAATTCCATCCGAAAACATTGAGAGTGGCATTCGCTGCATAACCACCACGGATTTTCAAAATTGGCGACTAAGCAACACGGATTGGCCTCCGGGAACTTGGCGTTACAAAACCGAAATCGGTCTGGTGCAAGAATCATTTAGTGTATCGGCGAAGTTGACAGCCACGGGAGTGGAATTGGAACTGCCTCACGGCTTGCCATCGCAAGCAGAGGATATCGTGGTCAGCTTCACTCCCGGTTCGCCATGCATGGGCAAATTAATCGATCAAAACAGTCGTCTCTTAGTCGATGGCAAATTGCCTGCAGAAGCAAATCGATGGACGTCGGCTTCAATCGTAAGCGATGAACAAGGGCGCCGAGCGTCGGTGTACAACGAACTTTTTCTGCCATCAGAAACACGCCGGGTTCCGCCATGGCGCACATTGTACTTTTGGACTCAACTATGGCCCCAATCGCCAAGCTGGAATACAGTCCTTGAACGAAGAGGTGCCGCTTTGGTGGCAGTTCCGATCGAACTAGCAACTCCCGATGTCGGTTCCGATGTGCTCATTCCCTACCCGCTTATCAAAATTGAGGCTCAAGAAGGCAATATCGCAACCAGCAACATATTGAGGTATCGCACTGGGTATTGGGCAGGCGAAGCTTCGATGGAGACGAAGTCGGATTTGACGTTTGTTCTGCCTCAAGAGGTAGTGCCATTGGCGGCATCTGCCATCAACATTGATTGGGATATCGAAGCGCCAAAACGAACTGTTAGGCTCATTTGGTCAGCAAACGATTCGCCAGTGATGCTCGTCGAGCTAACCAGCCCTTCTATCCCCTGGAGTGGAACTATTGATGATCCTCGAGTGATGCAGGATTTATCGGACGGACGATTGAACTTGAGAATCGAAGTCACCAACGGCGACGGTTTGGAGAATTCATCGCAAAACAGCTACGTTAGCTGGCGAATTAAGCACCTGCGAATCTCGGTTTCAGGCAAGACGCTTGCTCGAAATAACCTAGTCCTACCAGCCAAGAAATAGACCGCAAAAGCCATGTCTGAGCATGTCGTTGAAACCAAAAATTTATCCAAACACTATGGCGATTTCATCGCGTTAGACGCATTGTCGATTCATGTGGATCGCGGTCAGATCCTCGGTTTCATTGGTCCGAACGGAGCAGGCAAGACAACGACGATCAAGATCCTCGTGGGACTTTCACGCCCGACATCCGGGACTGCATTTATCGCAGGAGTCAACTGCAGCGAAAACGCTTCTAAAATCAAACGCTTGGTCGGATACATGCCCGACCGATTCGGTTCCTACGACAACATGCGTGTACATGAGTATCTTGATTTCTTCGGAGCCATTTTCGGTTTGACACGACGTGACCGATGCAAACGCATTGCTGACGTCATGGAACTTACCGATACAACGTACATGCAAGATAAATTTGTGGAATCATTGAGTCACGGAATGCAGCAACGAGTTGGTATCGCTAGGACCCTGTTGCACAATCCTGAAGTTCTCATATTGGATGAGCCCGCTAATGGCCTTGATCCCAAGGCGCGTATCGACATGCGGCAACTGCTGCTCCGTCTCGCGAGCGAAGGCAAAACGCTAATTGTTACTAGCCATATTTTGCCCGAGCTTGCTCGTATTTGTGACACAGTGGCGATAGTGAGTGGCGGAAAGGTGCGAGCCTTTGGGCCGCTTGATGAAGTCATGCGCCGTCTTTGTCCACTGCGCAGTTATGAAGTTCAACTTGCCATGCCTGAGCAGTTGGACCGGGCTGCCGAAATACTGGGCAAAATATTGCGAACGACTGAGCCGATTACGCTAAGTCGCACGGAACGCGTATTGCGATTCCCAACTGTGCGTTCGGAAAATGAACTAGCGCAGGTTTTACAAGGATTGGTTGCCGATAATATTTCGGTATCGCAATTTCGTGAGGTTACAAGCGATCTTGAAGATGCCTTCCTTTCGATCTCCGCCGATGATGCGTCACCTCCAAAAACCGCGGATCGCGTCGATGTGGGGGCGGGTATGGCGGCAACCTAGATCCTGATAAAGTCTAATTTTCATCACTTCCCTTTGGCATTTTGGCAATCCCGTGAATTCCATTTTGTTTTTAGAAAATCCGATTCTTAGTCGCGAGCTATTTACGCGTCTAAGAAGTCCCAAAACTTTTTTGGCAATCCTGACTGTCGCTATCCTTTCGTCGCTACTCGTATTGTTGCGTTGGCCTTCCGATGCAACGATCGACCTCATTAGCCAAGGTTCATTGCAAGTTTTTCGTCCCGTTGCGTTTGCACTTGCGGTTGCAGTCATGATGCTGATCCCAGCGTTTCCGGCGACCGCGTTGGTGAGCGAACGTCGTCGCGGCACGCTTGCCCTACTGCTAAACTCTCCGACGACGCCTTTGCATATTTACCTCGGTAAGTTCGCGGGCAACGTGCTATTGGCGTTTATCATCTTTTCGGCCTGCCTACCTGCACTTGCTGGCTGTTATGCGATGGGAGGTATTTCATTGGTTGATCATATTGGTCCGCTATTGCTTGTCCTCTTTGGAATGGCGGTGCAATATACTGCAGTAGGGCTTTGGGTCAGTGTTCTCGTTAACTCTGCTGATGCGAGTCTGCGATGGACCTATGCCACCGTTTTGGCATTAGCTGTTCTCTCGATTGGACCGACAGTCTTTGTTGGGAAATTGACCGGCATAAAATCGCTATTGGCACATTGGATGACCGCTATTTCGCCTATTTCAGCTTTGCAGGCCATTACAGGTTCGCAGGCACAAGCCGGTGAAATCGGAATATCGACGAGTTGGCCTGAGTTCTTGGGTGTCAGCTTCGTCATTACCGTATTTCTGGCCGTCTTTACGTTGATTCAATTGGACCCAAGATTGTTAGAACGTGCTCGACCAACGGGCAAGGTTGTGGGCCGTACATCGTCCGTCAGACCCTTTGGCGGCTGGTTCCGGCGAGTCTCCTACTTGGTCGATCCACAACGGACAAAAGCCAGCATCCCATGGTGGCTCAATCCGGTGATGGTCAAGGAGTTTCGCACTCGAAAATTCGGACGCTTACACTGGTTGCTTCGCCTAATTGCCGTCAGTGGGATTATTTCTTTACTGCTAACCGTCGTAGCAGCGACCGGGACGGTCAGTTGGGGAGTCGATCGCATTGCTCCCACGATGGTTTTGTTACAGGTAGCCTTGTTGTTATTGCTCGGACCTTGTCTTGGTGCCAACCTCATCGCGGCTGAGGTCGAAAGCGGCGGTTGGGAATTATTGCGTGCATCACCAATATCTCCTCTTAGAATATTAACGGGTAAGCTGATGAGCACTATTTGGACGCTGCTTTTGATGTTGCTCGCCACGCTACCGGGATATTTGGTGATGGGTTACATTCAGCCGGCTATGAGTGGACAAGTAGGGAACGTTTTGATCTCGCTGGTGATCGCAGTTTTCGTGGTGACAACGATGAGCGCATGTATCAGTGCCTTTTGTCGAACCACAGCGGTTGCCACCGCGACCAGTTACGCGGTTTTACTAACACTGTTTGCGGGCACTTTATTGATATGGGTAGCCCGAGGCAAGCCGTTTGGACCACTTTTAGTAGAACGAGCCCTTCTGTTGAATCCAGCCGCAGCGGCGTTGGCCGAGATGAAGACTCCAGGGTTTGAGCTTTACCGTTTGACACCCGACAGTTGGTACGTTGGTGCTGGAATCAGTTTCGTTTGTCTAACCATCCTCACCGTACGAGTTTGGCGCATGACACGCCCAAACTGAATAGAACGTTAGTGTCTGTCTTGACATAAAACGCTACTTGATCAATCCCTTAGGTGTCCCATGTTTTCAAAAGCAAGCTTCCTTTTTTGCACCCGGTTGTTTTTTTGCACCCTGTTGATTGCAACGCCATCCATTTCTGTTGGACAGCAGACGCAGTTCCTACAACATCTTTGGGAAGTGGATCCACCACTTGGGAACATATGGGAAATCGAACAAACTAGCCGCACGATTCGTTTCGACGTTGAGTCGTTGCAGTCCCCTTACGCGAAGGACCGGTTGGACACTGCACAGCAGATCTGCCTAGAGCATAACAATCCCAATTTCCATCAGCACGAACGAGCTATCAAGTTACTGATCGAAAGGCTTAAGTCCGGTGAGGAAAATTTGCAAATTAGACGCGCTATGTTCGCGGCTGCCGTTTGCGTGGGTAATGAATCACACGCGGAAGTTCTCTGGTCGCTTGCAAAATCAGACTCGGTAATTCTCTCTTCAGTTGAAAGAAATCTCGTTCAATGGAAAAGTGCTGCAGCTCTCAAGGTATGGCGGCAGCGACTCTTGGAACCAAATGCCAAGCCAACTGAAATGGCGACTGCTTTGGAAGGGC
Source organism: Pirellula sp. (assembly GCA_043750255.1). GTDB lineage: Bacteria > Planctomycetota > Planctomycetia > Pirellulales > Pirellulaceae > JBKCUI01. The sequence continues at coordinate 7,888 of JAYVBW010000054.1, read as the reverse complement.
TCGCGGTGGTTGGCAATTCAGAGGATCGCAACAATCTTCAGGAACTCATTGCCGCTAGCCACACATCCGTTGCAAACAAGTACCTTGCTGCCTGTGCACTGGGCGCTATCGTAACGGAAGGATTAAACGAATTTGCACAACAAGTTATTGATTCTGACTTGGAGCAGCGGCATCTTATCGCCTCGCAGTTGCTTAGGTTGCACTCCGGATTGAGAACGGAAACGCAATTGCGGCAAATTCTTGCTGGTGGACCCACAAGTGCACAATTGGTTGCATACCGTTCGATGTCGGAGCGAATACCGGATCTGGCTCAAGAATTTGCAAAGCAAATGACAACCAATTCGGATCCTGGGTTACGAACAATGGCTCTCTATAATTTACAAAAACTTTCCGACGACGAAAGTCTCCAAATCCAGGCTGCATTGTTGAGTGATCGACACCCATCCGTAAGGAGTTTAGTCGCTAAGCATCTATTGGAAAAAGCCAAGCAGGGACCACGGGCAAAAGTGGATGAAATTGTTGTTTCGCATCTGAATTCAGAGGTTTGGACTGGGATCGAACAGGCAATCGCTGTCGCGGTGGGACTTCAGGACCGAAGTCACTGCCAGACGTTTATTCGATTGATGGAACATCCTCGCACCGAGGTGAACATGCGGGCAGGCTGGGCTCTAATGGAATTAGCGAACGAATCCGAAATACTTGCTGGCATGTTGGCCCATGCAGAAAAAATGACCGTAGAATTAAAGAATGTCGAAATCCGCACGTCCATCACAGAAACGGACCAGATTCGATTGAGCTACCTTCACGAGGCGTTCGGCAAGAACCGTTATCAACCCGCAACTGACATGCTCACGAAGTACATTCCAAAAACTGGCCACCAATTCGGAATCGTTTGTCGAGCGTCTGCGATTTGGGCTTTGGGAAAGCTAAACAAAAGAAATAACAATAAAGTGCTACTTGCCAGTCTCTACCAACGAATGATGGATTTGGGTCCGATCAACCCCGAGGATCCTCTCGTCAGGTTTGCATGCAATTTAGCCGTTGGCGAAATGGCAAGTCCCGAAAGTCGCGAAACGATCGAAAAGTACAATGAGGGACTGCCAAGCCCATTGGGTTACGCAGCCCAGTGGGCACTTTCGCAAATTGATCAGGCCGCTTCGGTAAAGCCAGTAGAATGAAGCCGAGTTTCGCCCTATTTAATAAAGGACCAGTGCTTGTAAAAAAGGGCTTTTAAGGGTGCCATTGCCAAGCGAATACTGGTTAAAACGCTGCTCATTAGCCATGGCCACGGCGAGGGACGTAGTATATCCACGAATAGACAGTATCGCATCGCATCCGACTCGTTGCACGACTGATGCTGCAATGTATCGTCGAAAATGAACAGTTTATTCTCTTGCCAATAATGTGTCTGATTGCCCACTCGGATGAACACATTCTTGTTGTTGATGTCGTTAATGTTGTACAGAACCCTCAGCGTCACGCGCAACGGGCCAAAGTGTTCACCGGTCGATTGCTTCTTGTTGAAAATGGACACACCAATGGTGCGTATGTACTTGAACGGCTGATGGTACTCGGGCATATCCACAGACGCAGGTAAGTTCTTTCCATACCATTTGAAGAAGATCATGCCCCTCTTCTTTTCTTTCATTTTTGATTCCAAGAGTCCAACCAAATTGCGTTCAGTCGCCGCTGAAATCAGCGATTGAATCTCGGTTTGGTAGCCAGTCGGCAAATCCTGCAGGCGATAAATTCCTCGATTCCAATACGGCAAACAAAGCAAGTCCATTAATAGGTTAAATGGTGAGAGAAGCCAGGTGAAAACGCCGTTACCTGCAAAATAGCGATCCAGAGTCCGCAATGTTCGCTGGCTGTTGCGCATAACGTCGATCAAACCGAACACCACGTAAATCGCCAGCACCCACGGAATAAAGTACAGCGCAAGTGCCACGGGAATCGTCCGCTTCAGTATCTTCTTGGAAATTCGAAGGATTCGCTGATTGCGTTCTGCTTTGGTTGAATGGACAACAACGGGAGGAAAAAGAGTTAGCATGATAGTTGGACTAGGGGTAATAACAATTGGGAAATGCAACCTACGACAACCCAACGGATATCAAAATGCGAGCGGCGGTGTCAACTAGAATTTGTTTTCACCCATGCAGGTATGCAGGCATGGTTTGCGGCTGAGATTCGTATTTCTTTAAAATCCGAGAGGATTTACGATTCTGGCGAACCCGTCCAGGCAGAATGGGTAATTTAGGAAGCCGCAATCGAATTTTGCGATGCCCAAGCCGCTTCATCTTTTGGTCACTGCTCTCGCAGCGACAGGGTTTGCCAGCATCGACGGGCAAACAGAAAGGCCGAGTCAATTTGCCTTGGCCTTTCTGTTTTCTGTTTTCTGTTTTTGTCAACAACGCATAGCGTGTTAGCTGCAACCGAGACTGTTGCCACAGTTATGGCACAGGTAGCAATTGCCATTGCGAACCGTGATCGATCCACAGCTATCGCAACTCGGGGCATCGCTCTGGAATCCAGCGAACTGACTGTCGCGAGATTCAGGTTTCGACGATGAACGCGTCGGCACTCGACCCGTAATGTCACCGATACCCATAAACCTAGCCTTGGTATAGCCATTGCTCGGGCTAGCTACCTCGGCGCCATTTCCATTGACAGGGGTCTTGGTCAAATTGCTGGCAACTTTGGTTGTAGCATTTGAATCCGATTTAGTGGACTCAGCCTTGGAGGAAGCCAGTATTTCGGCTTTTGTCTTCTGTTCTTCGCGATAGCTGTCGAGGAAAGTCAATCCAAGCCAACGGAATATGTAGTCGACCAAACTCTTGGCGATTCGGATGTCCGGGTTCGTCGTGTGACCCATCGGCTCGAATCGCGTATTGCTGAATTTGTTCACCAACACCTCGAGCGGAACACCGTACTGCAACGAAATCGAAGTCGCGGTTCCGAAGCTATCCATCAAACCGCCGATGGTACTACCCTCTTTGGCCATCGTGATAAACACTTCGCCTGGTCGACCGTCTGGATAGAGGCCAACATTAATGTAGCCCTCATGTCCACTGATGCTGAACTTGTGCGTGACCGAGTTGCGAGTATCGGGCAATCGCTCGCGACGCGGCTTGTATACCACTTTTTCCTCAGCGGCTGCCGCTGCATCTTCGGCCTTCTTTCCTTCGCTCTTGGTCGACAGCGGTTGGCTCTGTTTCGAACCATCACGGTAAATGGCGATGGCTTTCAAGCCCAACTCCCAGCCCCAGAAGTAAGCCTCTGCAATGTCAGCCACCGTGCTATCGGGAGGCATATTGACTGTCTTGCTGATGGCACCCGACAAAAACGGCTGTGCTGCGGCCATCATTTCGACGTGTGCTTGCCAGCGAATGCTTCGTGTACCGTTGGCGGGTGTGAAAGCACAATCGAACACACACAAATGCTCGTCCTTGATGTGCGGTGCACCCTCGATAGTATCCTTTTCGCCAATAAATTTCTCGATCGCGACAATCTGCTCAGGCGAGTAGCCGAGGGTCTTCAACCCGAGCGATACGGAACGATTCAAGATCTTGAGCATGCCGCCGCCGGCCAATTGCTTGTACTTTACCAACGCGATGTCTGGTTCGATGCCGGTGGTATCGCAATCCATCATGAAGCTGATCGTACCGGTAGGGGCCAGTACGGTCGCTTGAGCATTTCGAAACCCGTTGCGAGCCCCGAGCTCGAGGACGCGGTCCCAAATGTTGCGGGCGGCATTCTTTAAGTAGGCTGGCCCGCTCGGATCGATTTGCTCGACTGCGTTGCGGTGCATTTGCATGACTCGCAACATAGGCACCGCATTAGCAGGGTACTCGGTAAACGTACCGACAACACCTGCGATCTCTGCACTGGTTAGATTGGCTGCACCGTGCATCAACGCTGTAATCGCTCCGCACATGCTGTGCCCGGCTGCCGAGTCATAGGCTGCACCGCTGGTCATAATGAGCGAGCCGATATTGGCGTAACCCAATCCCAACGGTCGGAACAAATGGCTATTGTGTGCAATGCGATCCGTTGGATAGCTTGCATGATCGACGAGGATCTCCTGGGCGATCAAGAACAATCGGCAAGTTGCAACGAAACCGTCGGCATCGAAGGCCCCATCCGCTCCGCGATACTTCATCAAATTGATAGACGACAAATTGCAAGCTGTATTGTCCAGGAACATGTATTCCGAACAAGGATTGCTGGCGTTGATGCGGCCACTATTTGGGCATGTGTGCCATTTGTTGATGGTCGTGTCGTATTGAACGCCAGGATCACCGCAGTGCCAAGCGCATTCGGACATACGATTGAGAATATCTTTGGCCTGGTAAGTCGGCGGGTCGATATCGCACTTATCGCTTACCCAGCGAGTCTTCCACATCCTGTTTTCCGAAACCGCATTCATAAACTCGTCCGTTAAACGAACGGACAAGTTTGCGTTTTGGAACATGACGGATGAATACGCTTCGCCGTTGAAGTTCGATTCATAGCCTTCGCGGATGAGCGCGTGAGCTTTTTGCTCTTCCTTCCACTTGCACTCGATGAATTCCATGATGTCCGGGTGCCAGACTTTAATCGACTGCATTTTCGCTGCGCGTCGAGTCTTGCCCCCCGATTTGACAACGGCTGCGATTTGGTCGTAGACTCGCATGAAGGATAGCGGACCGCTCGGCTTGCCACCGCCAGAGAGTTTCTCGCGGCTACTGCGAATGGTCGACAAGTCCGTTCCCGTCCCCGATCCAAATTTAAACAACATGGCTTCGCTGGTAGCCAGTCGCATGATGTCTTCCATGTTGTCATCCACGCTTTGGATGAAGCAGGCCGAGCCCTGTGGGTATTCGTAAGGGTTTTCCGGTTGTTCGACTTGGCCCTCTGCGACGTTGTATCGCCAGTTGCATTTGGTTCCAACAACGTTGTACTGCTGATAGAGTCCGACATTAAACCAAACCGGCGAATTGAACGCTCCATGTTGGTGCAAACAAAGCCAACTCAGATCCCGATAGAATTTTTCGCCATCCTCCGGCGTATCGAAATAGCCGTCTGCAATGCCCCAATCGGCAATGGTCCGAGTCACTCGATGGATTAACTGACGAACGGAGTATTCGCGTTCCTCAAGATTTGTTGGATCACCGTAAAAATATTTGCTGACGACAACGTTAGTAGCCAGTTGGCTCCAACCCGAGGGAACCTGGCAGTTTGTTTGTTCAAAGAGCACTTTGCCGTTTTCATCTTTAATGGCGGCGCTTCGCGTTTCCCATTGAACGGTATCAAAAGGACTTACTACCTCAGTGGGGCAGAATCTGCTTTCGATTTTTAGCCCGGCGCGTTCGCCTCGAGCTTCGTGTGTTGTGCGTGACTTGCTCCGACGCTCGCGTCCCATTTCTACAGTTGCCATGCGATGGTTCGACTCCCTGGAAAAGTATTGCCGTTAGAAAAGGTGAATTGAAAGCAGCAATAGGAACCACGATGCCAATCGAGCTGCCATGCTACTAAATTAAGAAAATTCCGTTGTGACCGGGGTTTCGTACCCAAAGTAAAAGCTTCCGACGCAACTCTAACGATTGGCTTGCCCGGTCGGTTTGGCAAGTCCCTCGTCAGCAACCACATTGGCTAAAAACTACTACAGGTAGTATCCTGCAGGTTTGATAGCACAACATGTTGCGTCATTTCCGCACAGTGTATCGATTCTTATTGCCATGTCAAATTTTGATTTGCTCTCTCCGTAAACGCTTGCCTGGACGTACTTTGGAACCAATGGCGTGAAAACCGACTTTGACTTTTTGAGCCCTCCAATTGTCGCTAACTTGCGGGTGCGGCTAGGGTTAAGAAATTGTGAGCTCAGGGCGTGACACGTCTGGACACGATCTAAAAATTCCAAAAACTTTTTCGCTCATTCGTAATTCCATGGACGTCACCCAATGGGAATGACATGGGTGTTGTCCAAATTGGTGATTCCGACATTTTTTCAAACTTGCCCCTATCGGTTGATTTTGCTAGTTAGAGAGTAATTGATTTTCGTAACGATTTTGTTATTGCTCGCAAGCTCTCGCGGATGCCTTCTATTCCCAGGAAAAAAAGACTTCGATTTCATGAGTCGACGCAGCGAGCGCTGTGCCGGATGCTGTTTTTTTGGCTAGCATTGATGCCCGTGCTCGGTGTTTTAAGCTATAGCATTCTTCGAGCCACACCATGGTATCAAAGCTATCAAAAGGATCAGTGGCAGCGTCGGCTTAGCGACAATTTGGGAGTCGAAGTTCATTTTAAGTCGATCGAGTTTCCGAGCCCCAACCAATTTCGCGCGGTGGACTTGGTCTGCTCCAATCCAGAGACGGGGCGAGTGATTCTCACCGTGGCTCAAGTCAAAGCAACCATGGATCGAAGCGGTTGGTCGGTGCAGGTGGACTCGCCCGAACTGAACGGACATCAGATTCAAAGTGCGATGAAAACCGTCCACGACTGGTTTCTTTGCCGTCCACAAAAGTCAGCCAGCTTACTCAGGTTATCTGTACCGGAACTCGTGGTCGACGACGGTGCGAACAAGATCAAGTTTCAAAACGTAGAGGTAGGACTTAAGCCGACCGACTTTGCGTCCACTTTAATCGTGGCGTTTTCACTTGAAGGTCAAAAATTTGAGCGCCCTGCCTCCTTTAGAGTCGATCGAGATCACATCGAGGAATCCACGAAATGGAGTATTGAATCGAAAGACATTGCGATTCCTTGCCGCGTGTTGAGCGAACGTTTTCCTCCGCTGCGCTATCTCGGTAGCCAAGCCAGCTTTCAAGGTACTATTGCTTGGTGGCAAAAAAAACAGAACCTGCAAATGTCGGTTCAAGGTGATGTTCATTCAGTGGATTTAGCCGTCGCTTCATGGCCGATTGGAAAACCTATACAAGGAGTTGGTAAGCTAAGCATCAGTCACGCGGTACACAGTGACGAAGCCCTTCGCGAAGTAAGAGGCGTGCTGACTAGCGATTCATGTACTGTCGATACCGACTGGTTGGATCGAAACACCGCTGCTAATATGCTTTACAGTAATAACCATGAACCGTGGAGCAAAATGGGACCGCGTGCTCCTGCTAACCAATTGGCGATTCAGTTTGCGTTGGACCATCAAGGTTTGAGGTTTGCCGGTGTGTCCGATCCGAAATACCCGTCCATGGCTGCGTTTGTCCGCGACGTACCGATTGGGTGCACTGAGCGCTCGATCGTTACCGTTTCTGCCTTTTCGGATGCACTATCGACGTATTTGAAACCCAACGTTGAAGTCCAACCCGCAAGAGTCGCAGACGGTCGCAGATAGACAAATGGACACGTTCCTAGAAGGTTGGTAAAGCCCTACCCATTTTTGCGATACAGCTCGATTTCATAGGGCCCCAAAAACATCAGCATGAGTGCGCCGTTCCTTGCATAGTGTCTGAAGACTTCCTGCAAAAAAGGATGCTCACCGGGCCATGGGTAAGCAAACACCAATGCGTAATCGTCTAGCTCAAGATCATGCTTTTCATAAGCGTTCTCGACTTGATGAAACAACGACGCATGGTTCGACTGTGCATCCGCAAGCCGTTCGCTACCACGCGGAAGGAAGTTTCCATGCAATATCTCACCCTTTAAATGGTTTCTAACTAAGAAACGTTTGGCTTGGTCCACTAAAAACGATTCGGCTTCGATGCCTATCGCTTCCCAGCCGAGTTGCGAGGCGAGGCCCGTGATGATCCCGAAACCGCATCCCCATTCACAAAACGTGTTGCCGTTGGCTAATTTGCATGCGGTAAGCTTTGTTAGTGCACGCCACACGTCACGAAAATCGCACGCCACGTATTGTTCAATCGGCTTCTTTGTCCACTGATCCCAATAAGCTTGCAGGACA
>JAYVBW010000053.1:0-3430 GCA_043750255.1 Pirellula sp. | reverse complement strand
ATGGACTCATCCTCCGACATCGTTGGCGCGAGGGTCGTCTAGTCCTTCTTCCCAAAGTGCTTTTGCATCTTGCTGTAACCTAGCGCCAACTTGAGTAATAACGTTCATGCTCATGAAATTTGCTCCGCGAGCAGCAATCGCAGGTGAGTAACCATGCGTAATGCCGTAAAGGAACGCACCTGCAAACATATCTCCGGCACCCGTCAAATCCTTGGGGTGACATGCAAATGCCGGAACATGCGATTCCTCGCCGCAAAATCGAACGAAGGCTCCGTGCGGACCGTCGGTGACAACACAGTTTGGCACCAAGGATTCGAGTGCTGCAAAGGCGGCTTCGCTGGTCGATGCTTTCGTCACTGAAAGTGATTCTGGAGCATTGCAAAACAGCAAATCACTTTCCGCAAGCGCCTCTTGAAATGCGTCACCAAACACTTCCGGAATGAACGCGTCCGAACACGTTAACGCTATTTGAGTTCCAGACGCTTTGGCAGCCTTAATCGCCTCCCTAATTGCGGTTTGCCCCGTGGCTGGATTCGCAAAGACGTATCCCTCAATAAACAACCAAGTGGAATGCGCTATGCGTTGTGCGTCCACATGCTTTGCGGCCAAATGGCTTGAAACCGCCAAACAAGTCCGCATGGTTCTTTCTGCATCGGGCGTAATCAGAGCAATACATGTACCGGTCGTTTGGCCAACCATGATTGGATTCCCAATGTTGATCTTCAGCGCATTGAACTCTTCGGCGTAGTGTAGACCATATCGATCGTCGCCGACACATCCGATAAATGCGGAACGACCTCCTAACTGCGACAGGCCGATCAACGAGTTCGCAACGGAACCGCCGCTCACAAGTCGAAGCTCTCGATTGCCCTCCGAAAACTGGTGCAGAAGTTGACTTTGCTCATCGGCGTCCACGAGCCGCATCGTTCCCCGTTCGAAAGCAAGGGTGGCAAACTCGGAATCGTCTAATTCTAAGAAAATATCGACGATGGCATTTCCTAGGCCACAAACGTCATAGTCACGCATCGCTTGGAATCTTCTTTCTTGTCAACAGTTTTTACATGGCTTCGGTCGCAAAAAACGCTCCCGAACGCTAATCTGGGGGACGCTGAATTCTAGTCCAGATTGCTCCGGTCGGAAGGGCAACCCGAGACCAGAGTCAAGAGTCTCGACCATTTCTCTCAACTCCCAGTACGAATGTCCATGACAATGATTCCGGAATCCTGGCTTCTTGGTCCTCGCATGTTTGATCTTTCAGGTCGACGAGCCATTATCACAGGTGGATCTCGAGGGCTTGGAACGGCGATGGCCACCGCGATGGCCAGTTGTGGTGCACAAGTCATGATCACCGCAAGAAGTGCCGACGATGCGCAACGCGTTGCGGACTCCATCGCCATAGCGACCCAACAGGTCGTCTACGGATTGCCCCTTGAAATTAGCGATACCGATGCGATCCCTAAGTTTGCTGCACTAGCGGTCGAAAAGCTGGGTGGGATAGATATTCTTGTCAACAACGCAGGCATCAATATCCGTGGCCCAATTGAGGCGTTGTCACTGGAGGAATTCAGGAGGGTTTGCGATGTCAATGTGACGGGCATGTGGTACATGACCAAGCAAATTGTTCCGTTCTTGAAACGACAGAAATACGGCCGAATTATCAACATGGCAAGTACGTTGGGAACCGTTGGTTTGGCGAACCGCACGCCGTACGCCAGTAGCAAGGGAGCAGTGGTTCAAATGACACGCGCTCTGGCAATCGAACTTGCCAAGGATGGAGTTACGGTCAACGCAATTTGCCCAGGACCTTTCTTGACTCCCATGAACGAACCCATTGCAGATACCGAGGACGCAAAACGCAATATCCTCGGTGCCACAGCCATGGAACGCTGGGGAAAGCTCGAAGAAATCCAGGGTGCTGCGGTATTCCTCGCGAGTACTGCCAGTAGCTATTGCACAGGGAGTCTTCTAACAGTCGACGGCGGCTGGACGGCTAGATAAAAGATTCTTCACTAGTATGTTGTTCATGCTCGGTGCACAACCCGCAATCCAGTGGACAACCTCTTGACGCTTCAATAAACGTCTTCTTGGGCAGCTTCGGCGGCAGGACGTAATCGGCAGGCAGGACTCACTAAGAGAGAATTCCCGCAATAACCTGTCCATGCACGTCCGTAAGCCGGCGGTTGATACCGTTGTGATAAAAAGTCAATTTCTCGTGATTCAGGCCAAGCAAATGCAGAATGGTTGCATGAAAATCGGGAATCGTTACCTCATTCTCAGCCGCAAAATACCCGATCTCGTCAGAGGTACCATAACTAATTCCCTTCTTCACACCTGCCCCGGCCAGAAAACAAGTAAACGCCATTGGATGATGGTCGCGTCCGGGTGCCCCAAGACCTTGAGTCGCTGGACTGCGACCGAATTCGGTCGACCATACAAAAAGCGTGTCCTCGAGCATTCCGCGTTGCTTCAAATCTTGAATGAGTGCCGCCACAGGCTTGTCCATAGTTAAAGCTTGCGCATCGTGGTTCTCCCTGACGTTTTCATGGCCATCCCAATTGATGCGTGGCGACCCGAACGAGCCACCATTGAGGATCTGAACGAACCGAACACCACGCTCCAGGAGTCGCCGAGCAGTTAAACAGTTTCTAGCAAAGCCTTTGTTGGCTGGTTCATCCAGTCCATACATTCGTTGAGTCATGTCTGTTTCACTCGAAAGATCAGTCGCTTCTGGAATGCTCGCCTGCATCTGCGCCGCAAGCTCATACGCACGTAACCTCGCAGTAAATGCCTCGTCACCTGGATGCCCGTCGGCGAACTCTCGGTTCATCGTTGCCAACAATTGCATGTCGGCCAATCTTGCAGAAGGAGAAATGCTCTTTGGAGTTTGCAAGTCCGGCACCGGCTCGCCAAACTGAGTTCGAAAAGCAACCCCTTGGTGGGTTGCCGGCAGGAACCCGGACGTCCAGTTGATGGACCCTCCGGCTGGTAGTCCACGAGGGTCAGGCAATACAACAAAGGCTGGAAGGTTTTCATTCTCCGTCCCTAAACCATAGCTGAGCCATGACCCCATGCATGGAAAACCATTCAGCGTAAAACCACTGTTCATCTGAAAGGCAGCCGGCGTATGGTTGTTGCTTTTGGCTACCATCGAATGAATGAAACACACATCGTCAACGCATTGAGACAACTGAGGTAGTAGATTACTGACCCACGCACCGGACTTACCATGTTGATTAAATTCGTAAACGCTTTTCATTAAACGGCCTGGTTGCCCAAAGAACCCAAGGTTTTCGCCTTTGCCCTCAAGCGATTTGCCATCCATTTTCTCCAACTCTGGCTTATAGTCGAATGTGTCGAGGTGGCTAACGCCGCCTGCGCAAAACACTTGGACAACCCGCTTCGCTTTGGCTGCAAAATGGGGCTGGACTGC
>JAYVBW010000052.1:0-1564 GCA_043750255.1 Pirellula sp. | reverse complement strand
ATTGAAAACCATGCCCGTATTTTTCACTTGCGTGTGCGACGTGCTAGAATCATAACAAATCCTATGCGACGCAAATGGTCCTATCTTGAATTTGAAACTGAACATGTTCCGCTGCGAATCCCTTCGTAACCTCGCGATCTTTTGCTCCATGACCCTTTGTGCCGTTGCCCATTGTACCGTTGCCAATTGCCAACCGAATTCCACTTTAGGTTCGGTTGCAGAAAAAAATGCAGTCGGACCTCCGTTGGTCAAATCCCAGTTGAAGGTGCCCGAAACCATCATAACCCGGGCATCCTTTCCGGTGGTCGATGTTCATACCCATTTTTTTTTAAAAGGAAAACACGACGCTGAACTGCTCAAGGAGTATGTCGCGATGATGGACCAGAATAACATCGCTGTTTGTGTTTCCTTGGATGGGACCTTGTTCAAGCGGCTGGACGAGCATTGCAATTTTCTGTGGTCTGAATTCCGAGATCGCTTTGTTATCTTCGCCAACATCGACTTTCAAGGGGACGGTCGAATGGATCAGCCAGCTACATGGAGTTGCAATCAACCCGATTTTGTACGGAACGTGGTCGAAAAAATCAGAGACTCGAGCGCAGCGGGAATGATTTCTGGTCTAAAAATTTTCAAGGACCTTGGTTTACATTTTCGCAATGCGGACGGTTCGCTCCTCGCGATTGACGATCCTCGGTGGGAGCCTATTTGGACTGTTTGTGGCGAGCTTGGTTTACCTGTGATTATGCATACCGCAGATCCGGGAGCCTTTTTTGAACCTATTACACCATCGAACGAACGCCTTTTTGAACTGAAGGTTCACCCCAATTGGTCGTTTGCAGATCCTGAGTTTCCGTCTCGCAGGGAGCTACACCTAGCCCGCAATCGCGTGATTGCCAAGCACTCGCAAACAACTTTTATTGCCGCACACTTCGGAAACGACGCTGAAGATTTGGCGGAACTCGGCGGCTGGCTGGAGGAATATCCAAATCTCGTCATCGAATTCGCATCCCGAATCAGTGAGCTAGGTCGGCAACCCAATAATTCCCGCCGTTTTTTTGAAAAGTACCAAGACCGTATCTTGTTTGGGACCGATGGTCCATGGCCCGAAGCAAGGCTTCGACTCTATTGGCGCTTTCTCGAATCCCTGGACGACTATTTTTTATACTCAGAGAAACAACCACCGCCACAAGGTGACTGGCGAATCTATGGCCTAGGGTTGGACGCGAGTATCCTGAAAAAAGTATACCTTACGAACGCGTCAAGAATCATTCCGGGGGTTCGAGAAAAGGTATCGAAATTTCAGCAGGCAAATGCTGGAAGGTAAGTTGACGAACCTATGCTATGATGGTGAGATACCCAAGTCCACCCAACTCTAAAAAGACCGTTGAATGATTTCGGCTGAGAACTTAACGAAACAATTCAACGTGCGAGGGGTTCCTCTTGTCGCGGTCAACAACCTTTCGTTTCGCGTTTCTAGTGGTGAGGTCTATGGGTTGCTGGGGCCGAACGGTGCGGGCAAGACGACAACGCTTCGAATGATCATGGGACTGTTGGAACCTGACAG
>JAYVBW010000051.1:0-2402 GCA_043750255.1 Pirellula sp. | reverse complement strand
CGTGCGATCTTTTATTGTCGCCTTTCGCTCCGCGAAAGAATGGAAAAACGCTACTTTCGCCGAGCGAAAGGCGACACTTGTTTTCCGCACGATGCTTAGACCATTCTGCGTTGTTTGAACTTACGGCCTCATTGAACGGTGAATTCTTGATGACCTACGATGACGCTGAAGGTGTTCGCGATTTAGCGAAGCATTCCAAATTCGACTTGGAATTGGTCGCGATGAAAAATACCCATCACGCCAAGATGACCGAACTATTGATTGGTCGCGATCTGTCCTGGTCGCGACAAGATGCAAACTCGCATCGCCAATTTGAGTTCAATTTTGACGCATAGGCGCTCTAATATTGGAAGCGGCTACTAAAAGCGACGATTCATACTCAGGCTGTATTCAAAATCGTATTGTCGATCTGGTCCAGTTCGGAGCGGAACAACAAAGCCATTGGTAATGGCCGTTTGCCGGATGATTGTTTGGACACCCACGAGTGTGTCTAACAAATCAATACGATTGGCAAAGTTTCCATACCTTACAAACTCTGTACCATTCGCAAAGCTCGGTGCCGGAGATCCTACGACATCAGCATCGTTCAGCGAACTCGTATAATGCAACTCTCCTTGCAATCCAAACGAATTGACGATCCGATTGCGATCATTTTGCCACAGCCACTTTCCGGCAGCTAAGTTGGCTCGGATTAGAACTTGCTGATCGATACGCCCCTGTAAATTGAACGTTGAAACCGGTTGGTTATTGACGAATGTGTCTCCGCTTGCATCGATTCGCGAAGGATTAAGCGGTACGTCTAACTGCAAAAAAGTCATGCAATACGTCGACGAACTGGGTCGAAAAACAGAAGCAAGAAAAGGCGTATAATTAACAGTGTCGTTTGAAAGTCGAGTGTTCATCGAAAATCGAAACGGAAAATTGGAACCTACAGGCTTTCCGGCTGGATCGAAATTTTGATAACGCGAATCGTCGATATTTGTTCGAATGTTCACGTTGGGTGCGGTCGGCAAGTTCAATGCAGCCCCCGCCGACCAATACCAATTTTCGCTTTGATAAAAAGCTAACTTGTAAATGAGGCCAAGGTTTCCAACGGACACAGCCGTGTCATTCAATGGGAATGACGTAACGGGTCCTGTCGTCTGCGAAATGGTAAGGTCTGATGCAAGCTGGGAATTGATCGGAAGTCGAACATCCAACGAACTGTTTTCGGTCAGTCTGCGTTCAAGGCCAAACGTAAATCTATTGATATCCAAACTGTTCAGTCCGCCGAACGGGGCGTAACTAAAAACGTCGATTTCCGAGGCATTGTGAAAATGACGGTAGTTGACATAAACTCGGTCCGCAACAATCGGACTGTTGTTCTCCGCGATGTTGACGCGTTCTCTGCCAAAACCTGGATGATCTATTAGGATAGACGGACTATTAGGGGGGCCTGGCTTAGGCTGTGGTGAATCATTGCCGTTTGAAAAAGTACCAAATTGAATCGACCCTCCACCGCCGCCCGTTGTATCACCAACCATATAAGGGACATTGGATAGGCTGGAAAAGCTACTTTGTTTCGGAGGATTTGCCCCGAGTTGCGAGACTTGCCGATTGAGGCTGCTATTATTTTGTTGCGGAGCATTGCTAGTAACTGGCGGTGTCGGACGGTTTTTATTTGCTTCGGGAACGGCCTTTCCCAATTCATCCTTTGGGTTCGCGATGTCGATTGCGGCTTTTACCCCATCGGCCCCTTGGTTCGGGTTTGGTATGACGGGCGTTTGAGCCACGACAGATTGGCATACAGTTGCACTTAAGACTGCAAGCACGAAATTCCGATTGAGCATTCGCAAAGACATGTTTAGAAATCGCTAGCATTAGGCAAGACCGTGGTCGCAAACACACAATACTTAGCTATCGGCAAAACCCCCGCGATTAGTAAAGCTCATTTTCACAGCGCCTTTGGAATTGTCGTCATCAAAAGGAAAGACTGCTGCTGAGATTGAAATTGACTCCGGGCTGATAGATGGACAATCCGTTCGAAGCCCGGAAAGCGAGTTGCTCATGATAAAGTCTGTCGAACATATTCTCTCAATGCGAACTATCGAATCGATGAAGTTGCTTCGACAATTTTGATGAGCAACTCTTGGCATCGCGCGACGTCGAAGGACCGAGCTGTTTCGAGGCTGCCTTTTTGTCCGTCGAGCATGCTTTGGCGTTGCGGCAGTCTCAGATCCAGGTGCAAAGACTCTCGAAGCTCCTTTTGCATTGGAGCTACGGACGCGAACGACAATTCTCCATGCTCCACGAGCTCATCAACAGCGACGCATACCATCCAAGCCGTCTGTTTGGCAACCCAATAGTCGTCCAGTGAATCTTGACGACTCTTTACTAGGAACTCTAGCCATTGCCGCACGTCC
>JAYVBW010000050.1:0-6953 GCA_043750255.1 Pirellula sp. | reverse complement strand
GTTTCTAAAATATCTCGCCCAGGATGCTCATGCGCGTGCTCAAGCTCCCGATGGTGTTTCAAGTGTTCCTTGTAATTCTCTGGATACGCAATGGAATGCAGTGTGCTGCCGATGACCGCTTGCGGTTCCGATTGTTCTGTAACAACTACCCCCTCGAGTCCATGTTCACCTGCACCAACCCAACTGTACCGACCGACAAAATTCGTATAGCCAGTCCCCTGCATCAACAATTGTGCGGTGATCGCATTGTTGTCATTGTTGATCGAGACGTGACAATCGGTGCACGACTTGGTCTCCGATATTCCTGGAAGAGCGTGAGGAGCTGATTGATTCCAGTCTGGGCCACCGCGAACGGTGTGAGGGACGTTAGTGCTGAATGCAATGCCGCTGAGTCCCTCGCCGCTAATCGTTTGCTGTTGAACATAAACAGATTCTCGGTTTCCGTTGTAGCTGCCGACGTGGACTGCGCATGAGCTTCGAGCGGGACCAATGCGATTACCGGTGACGTTTCCGTCACGGGCAAGCATATATACATCGTCGCGGAGTGTTTGGAAATTGTAGGCGATGCGATTTCGTGAGACCTCACCCAGCCCGTGCAAGTTCGGAGCCTTGACGTTTGCCTTTTGAGGTAAATGGCAACCGAAACAACTTGGGTTCCATGAACTATGGCAGGCGATGCAACTCATGTTGCTATTCTGATGGGCGCATTTCTCATCGGGGGGTTGATCGCCCCATCGCATGACTCCATCGCCATCCATTCGAACTGTCTTGGCCATGTGGCTCTTGGGATTGTATTCGTCGCTTCTTGGGTCGATCGTATCAGCCGTTTGCGTTACTTCCCAAGACAAATCCTTTTCGACATTGCTGCGTTGAATCAGTTTGGGTTGTTTGCCAGGAGCTGTTTTGATTTCGAAACGCGGTTCACCAAATGCGGTTCTCAGTGCCAGCAGATTGGTTGGCTCTTTTGCGGATGCCGGACCACTTGTCGGAAGCTTTGTGGGCTGCCCAGATCGGAGCAGTTGCTCGACTTTGGCGACGAGCGATTGCTTTGCGTCTCCGTGGCAGTCGATGCACTGAATTTCAATTGCGGCCCGTACTTCGCCGTAGAGTTTGGTATCACCATGACCATCTTGGTAGAAGTGACAATCAACACAATGCATCCCTTTTTCCATGTGGATGTCCATCATATGAACGGGAACTCCGTCTCGTTGCTTACCATGAATTTTCTCAAACTCGCTGGAGGGTGCCACGGATGCCATCAAGTGATGTGTGGTTGGGTTCTCGATCTTGTCCCCTTGGTGGTCGAGCAGCGAACCCGTTCTGTCCTTCTTAAAGACCGCGCGAAAGACCCAACCGTGGCCATGGAAGTCGGCAAACTGAGTGTGCTTTAAGTAAGGATTAAGGTCGGTGACATTGTTTAAGAATTCAGGATTGCCCCAAAGACCGCGGGCTGCCGACTCCTCCGGGTTCGACATCGACGATTGCACCAACTCTTCTGCGGTTGGATCTTTTTGTTTTTTGGGATACATGCACTGGCCATCGGTTTCATTGTCCCACCACATGTATCCTAGATAGGAATTGAGGACATTCGTACCTGGGTGCATATGGCACACCATGCATTGGCTGGTTGGCATACTATTGGTAAACGTATGTTGGATGGGATGGCCAGATTCATGCTTGGGTATGGTTGGATCCATATACTTAACCCATTCATCTTTTTCGGACGCGGCTCGGCCCATGTTTCCATATTTAGCGTACGGACCAGATGAGGTTGGCGAGCGATCGTTGGCATAGACAACGTGGCATGCGCTGCAACCGCTGCTTCGGTAGTCACCTGGATGGTCGTTTGTTCCGAGGAAGTTGAGGGTTGGATCGAGCAATCGGGTCTTTTGCAAACCGATGAACACGGGGTCGGTTCGGTTTTCTGTTCCTAGGCCGCGAACACTTAGGCGCTCGCGAGGGCGTCCGGGTTCTTCGAGTCGTTCGGGGATGCCAATTTCAGGCCTGAATCGACCGCCTCGTTCAAAGATTCGAAGGATATTGCCGGGCTGTGAGGATTCAAATCGCGGGAGTGGATCGAGGAACGGAAGCATTCCTTTGCGGTCGATTTCGTAAGGTGTTGGGGGTGGGACGTTTTGCATGCGTTGAGGCTTGCCGTGCATCGAGTAGCTTTCGCCATAGCGAGCCGCCTTTTCTGGAGATCCACCGTTGTTGTAGATAGCAGCACTCCAAAGCATACAGCCATGCGTCATCATGCTCTTTCGCAACTGCAAAACTTCGTTTGCGTGGCATTGCCCGCATGCGATATGTGCGACGCGAAGGTCGCCAGGATTCACGAAGCGAACGAACTCAGCGCTCTCGTGATTGAGCAATGCGTAACTTCGCACCGGATTCGCGGACGTAGACCACATCTCCGGATAAGTAGGACGTACGTGGGATCCGTTCTTTGAAAAATTGTTCGGATTTCCACCATGGCAATCCACGCAACCGATTGCAACGGTGTTTGGCGGATGCATGTTACCGACGTTGGAGTGGCAACTAACGCAGGAGGTACTCTTGTTTATTTCATCTTGCTTTGACTGCCGATAGAGATCGACATGGAGCAGATCGTTAGGAATCGGGTAAGAATCGTTTCCAGCGATGCCGAGATTTTTCGCAGGCCCCCAAGGATCTTCACCATTTCGGACGGGCACGCTAGGCGCATGAAACTTTCCATTGGATTGGAGAGCGGGCTTAGCAACCTGCGCAAAACAAATTGTCGCATGGGTATTTAAAACGAATAGAAGGAGTACCAGCTTTATGGGGGCCCATCGAATAAAAAACTCGGTTGGGCGTAAGCTCATGTCTCAGTACTCGAATGAGGCCTCAAAAAAACCTGCCGCCAGATTGTTGACATTCCCTTCGAGCGGCTGATACAGGTCGCGAAAACCGTTGCCGACAATAAGCCCCGAAAGACCACCGACAAAGATTACGTTGTTGTTTAGTAGCGGACGGTACTCAAATCCGCCTCCCAAGTCCAGACCTATTTCACTTCGGATATTGGACTGAAAGACTAGGGTCTCCAACGTCGCGGTTTGATTGAACCACAAGTAGTTTGCGTTGGTGATCAGCTTCAGCTTTGGAGTCAAATCCGCATCAAAGCCAGCATTCAAAAGTTGGAGGCCAGGGTTAACGAAATTGGTTTGCCCCTGAAACTTGCTGCTACGTAGATTGGGGAGCAAGCTTTGGCGGTTTACGAGGTTGACGCCGAATAGCTTGATCTGCTGCCGATTCCAGTAACTGAATTCTCCACCTGCGAAGTTCGGGTTATCGGTAATCGCGTCAAAACCAGTGGCTCGACTGTCGTTCGGATCACTATCGCCAGAAGCATAGAAGTAAGAACATCGAAAACGTGCCCAGTCACGATCGTACGATAACTCGAGTGCTCCCATAAAAGCACTGATGTCCTGACGTTGACCAGCGATTGGATTGAGCTCGTCAACGCCGGTCACGTAGTACATGGAATGGCTGATGTTTATCCGATTGATGTGACCATTGCCGGACCAACCCAGGTAATACGCATCGACTTGATGCTCGGCAAAAACGCCAACCGGATCTGGGCGAACGAGAAATCCATTGTCATCAAACTTAGTGCTAGCTTTGTCTCTGTTGTAATGGAAACTAAGTTGGGTGTTGTAACCTGGAAAAATAAAGTCATTGCGGTAGTAGTTGGCAATCAGCGTATTCTGATGCCGATCGTTAAAGGTATTCAGCAGGCTGTTCGTGTCCTTTTCGGTTTGATCGAACCAAACCACGTTGTACTGGTCTTGGTTGCTCAGCCGATTTCCGAATAGGCGCACACCTCGATTGATATCCGAGAAGATGAAGCCACGAAAATCGCTAGTGAACGGCTGCGATCCAGCTCGCACCGAAACAAAATCGTAGTTGGGACTCATATCTGCAATTTTTGTCTCGTAGAACCACTCTTCAAGAGCCCAGTCAGTCCTATGTCGGTTCTTGCCGTCGCGAACGTCAGGAGAGACAACGGCAAGCTCTTGAACATTCAGGTAGTTCTGGTTGAAAATGACATTCATTCTCAGCCGCCAATCAAACGGTTTGAACGATGCATCTCCTTTGAATAGATCGAAACCCAGCGAATTGTACTGGGTGAAGAAAAATTGATTTGGATTTCCAAAGAACTCGTTTTGTCCAGGGTTCTGAGTTGCTTCGAAAGGAGTTGTTGGGATCGGTGTCTGCCTTTCCTCAAACAAATTCAATTGCTTGACTTGCAACTTAAGAAAAGTGTCCTGTCCTGCAATAGGGAAATCCCCTTTAAGTACGTTTTGATTGTACGGATCGTACCAAGCTCCTTGAACAAACGGATAGTCATCTCCTACTGGATGTCCCTTGCTATAGCGGTCCCAAGTCGGCGAACCAATCCGCCAGCGATCTTCGATTGGGATGAAGTGGCTAGTGTTTTGTGATTCCGTAGGCAACACCGAGGTTGGACCTGTAAAGCCCAAGGGTGCTAGGAAAGTAGTTAGCTGATACGGCGACTCTTCCGGTGGGAAACTCGTCGCTGGAGGCAATGACAGGCCCTCCAATTCAGGCGGAGCAATACTCTTGGGTATTGGCTCTTGCTGTTGAAGTGCAGGCCTTTCATCGCGAACCGAAATGCGAAAAGGTTCTTTTTGTGGTGGCTGGATTGGGCTGAATTGTCCCCATGCAATGCCAAAAAAGCATGACGAGTAAAACGCCACGATCGCTTTGAAAATTGCAGGATAGGAATTCTTGAACACAAGTCGACAAATCTGAAAAAAAATTTGGACGGATTGGACTGTAGCGATTTCATCGGCGGTATCGACGCCTTGTCTTGGGCAATTTGATTAAAAATGAGTTGAATGCAGGAATTGGGCGAACTTTACCTAGCAATCTCAAGAAGTGGATCAGGTGGATACTAAAGCTTTTGTCGGTTGATCGTACGCAAAGCGATTGATTGTTTGGCTTGTGGTGGTGCTGACGATTGTAAGAATCAGCCGAAGTGAAGGCTAATGGTCTTTTGAGAGCGCAAATATGCTAATGAATCGACATCCTATCAACCTGACTGCTTTGTTTGCGATCCTATTCCTTTCATTTGCTCAGGCAGCCGAACCACGACCCAAGACGCGGATGCCCGATGACCGAATGCTCCAAGAGCCGGACCGCAAACCACTCGAAATCAGGGCACCTCTGCCACTCGACTATAGGGAGATTCTATCTGAACCAACGACATTGTTCAGTGAACTGCCGTTGGCTGGTGCGCGTGGCAAAGAGACGCCGCATGGCAATAAGTACGGTCGCTATTGCGAGAACGCAATCCGACGAGCAGGTTTGCCCAACTGCATAAGTAGATTTGCGAAACCGAGCACAGACGCAAATCATCAAGTTGGTTATGTTGGCGGTGGAACCTTGTTTGGCGGTTCCTGCCGGCGGATCGACGAAGGAACGTTTGGCATGGACTATGCGGGTCTTTGGTACTCGCGAAAAATCTGGCTAAAATGGAGCCACGGCGAACGTCACCAGGGGGGGGCTGGTCGCTACGAAACCGAAGGTCCACGCCTGTTACCTGAGTGAGCTGGACCTGTACCCGCGAAGGGCAGATACCCAGATCGATACTACTTTTACGCCTCCCGCTATCGCGATGGGAATATAGCTAAAGCTGGGCGTGGAATAAATTTTTTGGGTGCGAACATGGTAGATTAGGGTGTAAGGTATTGAAAATATTCTGTGAGGAGTTTTTGTTTGTAGTTAACCTAAAAATTCAATGCTGGAATCTTGAGGTGTTGTATGGCTGGGGCGGACGAGTGCAATTTGGAACTAAATAAAACGCAAGTTGAACCGGCGGTTCCGAACCAAACAACCGATTTTTCCGATTCGACGAATCCAGGTATGTCGGATCCTAATGCGGCTTCGATCGATGTCTATTCAACGCAATTCGCGGATAGAAAAATGCGATCGGAAGCGATCGATCCAGCGAGCATTGCTTCTTCGGCCCCGATATCTATCAAGAATGATTTGCCCTCCGATATCGCAGGATTCATCGTGGAGAGTGAGTTAGGCCGTGGTGCCTTTGGGGTCGTATATTGCGCTCGCGATGAATTGCTGGACCGCCGAGTCGCCATCAAGAGACCGCTGATCAATAACACTGCTCACCGGCAGCAATATATCGACGAAGCACGAAAGGCGGTCAAATTGGATCATCCAGGGATCGTACCAATCTTCCAGGTCGGAATGACGACCAACGACGAACCCTTTGTTGTTCAAAAGCTGATCGAAGGTTCAACGCTGCGTGAAATTCTTCAGAAGGGCGATATTCGGTTGCCGCTATTGCAGACGGTCGACATCATGCGCCAGGTTTGTTTGGCGGTTGACGCAGCTCATACGGCGGGGATCGTCCATCGAGATCTGAAACCTGAGAATCTGATGGTTGAACCCGAGGGGCGGGTTTACGTGGCCGATTTCGGGCTCGCGATTCTCGAAGATGACGAACAGAACAAAAAGGGTCGCGAAGTCGCGGGTACGCCGTTGTATATGTCGCCCGAACAATTTGCCGGCCGAGTCGAGTGGCTGGATGGACGATCGGACATCTGGGCACTCGGAGTCATTCTATACGAATTACTTTCAGGGAAGACTCCTTTTACAGGGTCAACGCTGAATGAACTAAGAGACCAAATCAAGAACAAGGACCCGCGGCCGATCCACCAACGCGATCCCAAAGTTCCAAGCGCTTTTGACGCCGTGTTCAGAAAGTGTTGTGCAAAGAATGTAGGGGATCGGTACGCGAGCGTTCGCGAGATGATTGCGGAATTGGATGTCATCGCCGAATCGATTCCGTATTTGGAAACGGTCAATTTGATGTCGCAGTCGCGAACCGGTGCCTTCAAAGCCATGAATTCAACGATTGGGACGACCTTTGGTTTAGCCGGCGAAACGAA
>JAYVBW010000049.1:0-4120 GCA_043750255.1 Pirellula sp. | reverse complement strand
TTGACGCTATTAATACGAATAAGATCCGCAAGCGTTTCAAACAACTCGATCAATGAAGTACCCTCTCTCAACCAATGTACTGATGGAATGTGTCGTTATCTACGTTGCGTCCACTCAATATCAATACGATATCCCCCTCGCCAGCCAAATCGATTTTACCATACATGGCGGCCGCGATCGTAATAGCTCCAGATGGTTCGGTTTTCAGTCCATGTGTGGCATACAACCACTTCATAGCGTTTTGGATTTCTGGATCCGAAGCAACCACCGACTCGCGAACAAGTTTCTTTAGGATCGGCCAATTGTTGACGCCGACGTCATACGACAACAATCCATCACAAATGCTTTGCGGTTTTGGCAATCGAACTCGCGCGTTTGACTTAAGCGATTGCCGAAAATCATCCGCCCCCTCTGGCTCCACACCGATAATCTTTGCTGCCGGAAAATACTCTGCGATTGAGAGCGCATGTCCGGCCATCAAGCCGCCGCCGCTGACCGCACAAACGAAGTGGGAAATACTACGCCGTTCATAGCGTAACAACTCCGCGATCTCTAGTCCGCCAACACCGTTGCCGGCAATAACATCATTATCGTCGTACGGAGAAGCCTGCAATGCGTTCTCCTTTTCTGCAATTTCACGAGCCATTTGATCTCGAACACCCGTCAGTTGATCGGTTGCAATATTGTAAGTGCGAATTTCGGCACCGAACGATCGCGTCAATTCGAATTTCACTTTCGGTGCGGACTCAGGCATCACAATGATCACTCTCTTGCCATAGCGCATACCAGCAAATGCAATACCCGATGCGAAGTTGCCAGACGAATGAGCGGTAACTGGACGTTGACCAAGATGTTTCAGATGATTGGCCATCCAGTTGAGCGCTCCCATCAACTTGAACGATCCCACTGGCGTCCAACCGTAGTCCTTGATCCAAACGCGGCGACTGTCTGCAACACCCAACAATTTCTCCAAGGCATACGACCTGATCAAGGGTGCAGGCGAGATATGTTGCCGCAAGACTCTCTGGGCAGCTTGAATGCTTTTGAAGCTTGTCGAATTGGTTGAATGCATAATCGTAATTGAGTGGTGTGCAAATGCCGTTTGGCCGCGGCAAAATTGTACACCAATGGAGCTTGGAGTTGGGAGGCTGCACTTGCGATTAGAGCCGCTCATCAACCGCAGTTTTCACGGATGTAAACGTATAATCCAGTTTCTGGTTTAGCGATTTAGCCAATTCGCGATCGTACGGTCCATCCGTGCGTCGTTTATAGATTACATTTAGATACAGAAACGATCCAACTCATCACCACGGGCTAGAACTCATCACCACGGGCTAATTGTGACGCAAAACGCTATCGAAACCCAGCGATTGACTCGCGTTTTTGGTGCCCAGACCGCAGTGGATTCGGTCGACTTAAAAGTGGACTGTGGCACGTTTTATGGTTTTCTTGGACCAAATGGAGCTGGCAAATCTACAACGATCAAAATGCTGACTGGGCTTTTGGGCCCTACCAAGGGAACGATATCGGTTCTCGGTTGCAACATGTTGGATCCTGCTCAATCACTCGAAGTCAAACGGCACATCGGCGTGATTCCTGAAAGCCTTGCATTGTTCGACAACTTGACCGCAATTGAGTATCTCGTCTTTATTGGCCGCATTTATGGTTTGGCACGCGCAACGATCCGTCAACGAAGCGACGAACTTCTCAATCTGCTATCGCTCGAACAGGAGACCAAGAAATTGGTCCTTGAGTATTCGCATGGGATGCGTAAGAAACTCTCGTTAGCTGCCGCTTTGCTGCCGAATCCTAAGTTGCTTTTTCTCGACGAACCGTTCGAAGGAGTGGATGCGGTA
Source organism: Pirellula sp. (assembly GCA_043750255.1). Taxonomy (GTDB): domain Bacteria; phylum Planctomycetota; class Planctomycetia; order Pirellulales; family Pirellulaceae; genus JBKCUI01. The sequence goes on along the minus strand of JAYVBW010000049.1, from coordinate 2,264 downwards.
GCGTCGTTAACGATTCGCGATCTGCTATCGAGCTTTGTTGCCAAAGGCTCTACTGTATTCTTGACATCGCACGTTTTGGAAATTGTCGAACGGTTATGTACGCATGTCGGCATTATTCAGAATGGTCAGTTGATTCAGCAATGTTCGATGGATGTGATTCATTTGAATGGCTCTTTGGAGCAGTGCTTCTTGCAGGCCACGGGTGCTGACAAGAATCAAACAGCCAGACTGGAGTGGCTTGAACAAAGCTGAGTAAGTCCACCGTGTCACCATCCTTCATGTGAGATTTCAATCTGAACAACACGCTGAACCACTTTCAAACTTTTGTCTGGCTTCGTTGGCGGATCCGAACCAACCAGTTGCGGCATGGATCCTCGCTCGGCAGGGCACTTGCAGCCATCCTGCTGGTGTCGTTTGCCGTGGTCGCCGTTGGATTGTTCGTCATCGGAGGCATATTGGGGGCTTTGGTTCCGCGATTTGTACCTCGAGAGAACTATTTCCTACTCTGGGATGGTTTCATCGCTGCGTTCTGCTTTATTTGGGTGATCCATGTTGCTACCGACATTCAACGAAGCGACGCAATCACCTTTGATCGCATTTTGCATTTGCCCGTGGCTTTCGCGCAGGCATTTGCTCTCAATTATTTAAGCACCATGATGAGCATGACGCTCCTTTCTCTGTGTGCATTTTGTTTGGGTTTCACTTTTGGCTCTTGTTTCTCAATTGGGCCGATCGCACTCTTGTTTCTTATCCCGTTTGCTGTTTTTCTGGTCGCGATAACCGCTTTGACGTATCAATTGCAAGGATGGCTGGCAGCTATAATGTCCAATCCGCGACGACGTCAAATGGTGATGATTGCACTGCCACTTTGCATCGTCATGATCTCACAAATTCCCGCGTTCTTTGCAGCTCGATTTGCAAAGAGCGGGTCAGTGCGTGCCCGCGCACGAGAGTTATCCGCTCCACCAACGTCAGCTAGCCCCGCCGTCCTGCCTCAAGTTATTTCCGCTGTCCCGCCCGATTCGAATAATGAAGGGCAAATCGGAGCCGAACCTCCCCTACTTTCAAATTCACGAATCGAGTCGATCTCAGAGGGCTTTGATCAAGCTGGATCGACAAAGGACCTCGATGGGATGGAAGAAGAGGCAAGGAAAGCGAGCGATTATCGCGAAAAGAAAGAACAGCGAGAATTGTCTGACGCGGCAACGAACTCGCTTTGGATTGGACGCTTTCGTCAATTAAACCTATTGCTTCCACCGCTATGGATGGCTGGTTGCGTTGAGTCGATCATGTCCGGGACTCTTCATGTCTTCTGGCTCACCGGCGCGATGGCGTTCGTGGGTTTTGTTTCTTTGCAAAGGAACTACCGACAAACAATCCGATTCTACCAAGGTCAATCAGATTCACGTGCAACTGAGCCACGAGCTTTGGCTGCGGCTGTTGGTAAGAAGGGCAGAACAACGCAGCTATCGCCCGCAACTCCATTCAGTGGCGAAAAAAGTGTACTACTGGTTGAGCGTCGCATCCCTTTCGTATCCGAGGAGACGGCTGCGATACTCACGATGACATTGCAGTCCATGACACGTGCACCGGAAGTGAAGCTCTATCTGCTGTTACCGCTTATCGCTCCCTTTATTCTATTTGGAGCCTTGCAATCCTGGCAAATGCCGAAGATCGACGAACTCAAAGCAGCCGTCATTATCGGCTTCACCTCATGCAGCCTGTTCATCACATCAGGCATGCTCGGCAACTACTTTGCTTATGACCGAGCAGGGTTTCGGGCTTTCGTTCTATCGCCCATTCGGCGTGAACGCATTTTACTTGGTCGCAATTTAGCTACCGCCCCCTTCCTGTTGTTGCAAACCTTTCTCCTGGCTTTGGCAATCGGAATCTACTTTGGAATGGCAATCGATAAAATGCTCTGCTCGCTAATTCTGTCAGCATCGATCCTACCACTTTACGGTCTCTTAACGAATTTGATGTCTATCTTGACTCCATTTCCCCTGGCGGCAGGCAGCATTCAGCCAAAGCAATTCAATCTTGTTCCGATCTTGTTTAGTCTTGTGCTGAGTATGATCATGCCAGCAATAACCGTATTAGCGTTACTTCCGCTCGGATTAGAATGGGTTATCGATCGATTTATTCCCAGTACTGGGTTTTTCCCATTTGCTTTCGTGTTGTCGATACTATGGCTCACAGGTTCGATTGCGATTTACCGTTGGCTATTGCCTTGGGAAGGCAAACTGTTAGCCATCCGTGAGAAA
>JAYVBW010000048.1:0-2965 GCA_043750255.1 Pirellula sp. | reverse complement strand
TATGCACAGCAAAAAGTGGCTAGCACTCCGACAAACCCATCCGAAGCAGCAAAATTTCAATTGCAATATTGGGAGGTGGCTGCCTCTGGATTGCACGCCGTCACGCGCCAAGAACTGAGCCTGCCGATCGATACGGGGTACTATAAATTCGTTCCATTCATTTCGGGTGAAGCTGGCAAGTGGGGGCAGGACATCAATGGCAACGACATCACGCGACTCACCGGCCAAGCGGGACTGAGATCGTCTTTGCCGATGTGGCGAACATTTCCAGACCTTCAGAGCAACGTTTTAAATTTAAATGGATTGGCGCACAAAGTTTCCTTCGAAAGCGAAACCATCTATGCAGACACATCGCAGGATTTGAGCCGTTTTCCGCTCTACAATCCGATCGATGACAACTCGCAAGAACACTTTCGCCGCCGACTTTTTTTCAACACTTTCGGTGGCGCATTACCAAATCAGTTCGAATCTACAGCCTATGCTGCACGTCAATCGATGCAACGATACGTGTCGGCTGGAAGTTCGGAAGTGGTAACGAACCAATTGCAGACGCGATACGGAATTCATCAACGTTTGCAAACCAAGAGAGGCGTTGCAGGACGAGAGAGGATTGCAGACGTATTGGAATTCGACGTGGATGCAATTTTCTTCGGAAAGCCTGAACGGGACAATTTTGGAGAAAGTGTCGGCGGAATCAACTACGATCTCCGATACCACATCGGAGATCGTGTTACTCTTGTTAGCGACGGATATTACGATCTGTTCGCGTCGGGACTCAAGGCAACATCGCTTGGTGGCATCCTCTCCCGTCCTGGTCGCGGAGAGCTTTATGTCGGAATGACCAGTCTCGAAGGTCCAATAAGCTCTCGCGTACTGACCACAACTTTTAATTACCGAATGAACGAAAAATGGGTTGCGACCGGCGGTGTTTCTGCGGATTTTGGTAAAACTGGAAACATCGGACAATCATTCGGTCTAACGCGAATTGGAGAATCCTTCTTAATAAACGTGGGAACTAACTACGACAGAAGCCGAAATAATGCTTCGTTGAGTTTCAGTCTGGAGCCGCGATTTTTCCCGACACGCGGACTTGGTGTCGTTGCCGGGCAAGTGATTCCGCCCGCAGGTCTTTATGGATTGGAGTGATGGTGACGGAAAGCGATGTTGTGAACGAACGGTCAATCAAGGTGCAAAAATTGCCGCAGGATATTCGTGCCATGCAAGGCGTCTGGCTTTTTCTCTTGACCCTCGGAGTCTTCTTTTCTTCCAGCATACTACTTTTCATTCTTTATGTATCGCTGCGGCTTTCCCCAGAAGCAGGCCTTCAGCCTCAGTCGTTCTATTTGCCAAGGAGTTTTTTTCCCTCTACGTTTCTCTTGCTAGGTGTATCGGGTGCCCTCGAGTGGGGACTTCGGGCTGCTAGAAGAGATCGATCCAACGATGTTAGAATCGCGACGATCGCTGCGCTCGTCATGGGGATACTGTTTATGGCAGTCCAATCCGAAGGCATGGTTAGGCTTGTAGTTGCAGCGTCGCAAGTAAGATCGTCACGCAACAGCGCCTATGCATTGACTTTCGTACTTGCCTTCGTTCATGCAATCCACGTTCTTGGCGGTATCATTGGTCTCGTGGCTACCGTCGTCAACGCGAACAGCGACAAATATGATCACGAACGCCATTTTGGATTGCGGTTTTGCACACTCTATTGGCACTTCTTGGACATTGTCTGGGTTCTGCTGATGGTGTGCTTTGTCGTTGCAGGACTGCTTGTCAATGGCCCATCGCGGTGATTACCAACCTCCCTGCCGCGTTAGTAGCACCTAGGTTTTCCAGTCCAAGCCTTCGGGGAGTGAGTTGAGATTGATACAACCGTCTTGCGTCACCACGACCATGTCTTCGAGTCGGATGCCACCAATAGCCTTGCAATATAAGCCAGGCTCGATAGTTACGACGTCTCCCACTAAAAGTTCAGGACCGCCTACGGCAAGTAACGGTGGCTCGTGGACTTCGAGGCCAAGTCCATGCCCCGTGCCATGCGTCATCGAGGTGAAATCGCACGTTGCTCCCTCGGGTGCAAAACCCATTTGATAGCCTGAAGACTCAATTGACCGACTCGTCGCTTCATGAACGAACTGTCCCGTAACACCCGCACGGATAGCCCTTGTTGCAGCCGACTTGGCTTTTGCTACAGCAGCATGCATGGACGCAATCTTGTCTGAGACTTTGCCGTGAACCACAGTTCGAGTGCAGTCTCCGTTGTAGAGCGATTTCTTGTCCCTCGGAAAGATGTCTACTATGATCGGATCCATAGACTTTAACGGTCCATGTCCATGATCATGACAATCAGCACCAACTGGCCCTCCCGCAACAATGGACGTTGGATTGGAAAATCCGCGCTCGAGAAGCCAGACATCGATCATCGTCTGCATCCGCTCGCTCGTCAGCCTCCGTCCATCGATCACTAGAAAATTATCGGAGTCAATTTGTGAGCGAGCGATTGTCTGACACGCGATTCTCATCACCTCTTCGGTCTGCTGTTGCGCAAATCGAATAGCCGCAATTTCAGCCGCGTCTTTCTGTCTTCTTTCGATCAACCCCCATTCCGTATCACACCGAACATGGATCCCTGCCCGGTTCAGCATTTCCGCATAAATCATCGGTAAAGATCGATCAACAACAACTTCTTTGCAACCGGTTCGGCGAACGAATTCCGCCGCACTTTGAGCTGTTGCCGTTTCTCGATCACCGGAAAGACCGCCATCAGGAGTGAAATCGGCCGGGCAGGCGATGCTATTAGCATTGGCAGTCACTCGTGCCCGCTCTATTTCAATGTCCCTCAGAATCAAAGTCGACTCTACCGACTTGGTTTCATTAGCGACCTCGATCAAGGCCACCGGATCACCTACCAAAAAACGGATTTTTCTATACAGTCCGGCATTCAATGCAGGAATACCTGCCATCATCC
>JAYVBW010000047.1:0-1587 GCA_043750255.1 Pirellula sp. | reverse complement strand
CAAGATCAAATTCGAGAAGTTTGCGAACGCCATCGAGGTTCCGGCGGAATTATCTATTGTTTGCGTCGCAAAGATGTCGAGTCCGTCACGGAATATCTTCAACAAAAAGGATTTTCGGCGGTCGGTTACCATGCAGGCATGTCGCACGAGGAACGTAAATTAGCACAAGAAGCTTTTCTCACCGAAGCGGTTGATGTGGCGGTGGCGACGGTCGCATTCGGGATGGGTATCGATCGATCTAACGTTCGATTTGTCGTCCATGCTTCGATCCCCAAGTCAATCGAACACTACCAACAAGAGACAGGTCGAGCTGGCCGCGATGGCTTACCAGCCGAGTGCGTGTTGTTCCACAGTGCTGGTGACGCGATCACTCTCAAGAAGATTACCGAAGCAAGTCTCATCGAAGCCGGTGCGCGTGAAGAGATCATTATCGCATCGCGAAATCAGATCGAGGAGATGTCTCGTTATTGTCGAACGCCTGTCTGCCGGCACAGGGCTTTAGTAGAGTACTTTGGGCAATCCTACGGTATTGACTCGTGCGGCGCTTGCGATATTTGCTTGGGCGATACCGATGACGTGCCCGACGCAAAAGTCGTCGCTCAAAAAATACTGTCGTGCGTCTTTCGAGTGCAAGAAAGGTTTGGAGTCAACTATGTCGTCGAGATATTGCTCGGTGCCAAAACGCAAATCGTCTTGCAACGTGGGCACGACAAACTAAGTACTTATGGATTGTTAAAGGATATTCCCAAAGCCCAACTGCGAGATTGGGTTTATCAGCTCATCGGCCAGGGATCGCTGGAACTGGAGGGGACCGAGTATCCCATTCTCAAGCTCAACGCCAATTCCAAGGCGATCCTGTTCGGCGACGGACAACCGAGACTGATTCGCACGGTCGCCGCATCCGCATCCAAGGATCGAAGGCAATCGGCGCCTAGCGATGCGACAGCACACGCGGACAAGGCATTGTTTGAAAAGCTGAAAGCGGTTCGGCGTAAGTTGGCAAGCGAACAAAACGTGCCTCCATTTATCATTTTCTCAGACAATGTTTTGATCGAAATGAGCGCTCAACGACCGTCTACCTTAGAGGGAATGTTGAACGTCTCTGGAATTGGAAATGTAAAGCTGAATGCCTACGGTCGAACGTTTTTAGAAGCCATTCAGGAGCACTGCAATTCGGTTTCTGTCGAGATGGATGTCGACTGGAAAAAGAATTCAACCGGCCAAACGGTCGGCAAGCCGCGAACGGCTCGGTTGGGAGCATCGGGGACCAAAGCGATAACGTTTCCACTATTGCGAGCGGGCCGACCGTTCGAAGAAATCGCAGAAAAGGCGGAGATCACCGTTGGGACTGTCGTGTCTCATTTGTTGGATATGATGCAGGACGAGGCGATTTCGTCGATCGATTGTTGGTTGGCACCTGAGTTGCAACAGCGGATTATTGTAGCGGCGGATATTGTCGGTCGAGAAAAGCTTAAGCCCATTTTCGAGCAACTGGAGCAAAGTGTCTCCTACGAACAGATTCGGCTTACCCTCAACTTCGAAAAACAGCAAAAGCAGTAGGATCCAATAGGCAACCCAATCAATGTC
>JAYVBW010000046.1:0-8658 GCA_043750255.1 Pirellula sp. | reverse complement strand
TCACTTTTCGAAAATGCCGCCGGTCTATGACTCGCACGCGTACCAAAGTTATCAGCGCCAGCGGCAAATGACCCTTGGCGATTTGTTGTTGGAAAACCGTATCGTTTTCCTCCAAGGCGAGATTTACGCCGGAAATACTAACGACGTCATAATGAAGCTACTTTACTTGCAAAGCGAACAGCGACGCAAGGATATTCACTTTTACATCAATTCTCCAGGCGGTGAAGTCGTTTCCACCCTGGCTATTTACGACACAATGCAGATGTTGTCGTGCCCTGTAGCAACTTATTGCGTGGGACAAGCTGCGAGTGGGGCAGCGGTTCTGTTGGCGGGCGGTTCACCAGGCAAACGTTACTGCTTGCCGAACAGTTCGGTAATGGTCCACCAGCCACACGGCGGTGTTCGAGGCCAGATTTCCGATATTGAAATTCAAGCCAAAGAAATCCTGAGAATGCGATCGCAACTCAACGAGATTCTTGCAAAGCACACGGGAAAGTCGGCGGAGCAAATCGCTTTGGATACAGATCGAGATTTCTTTCTTACGGCAATTCAGGCCATGGAATACGGATTGGTCGACAAGATATTGACCAAGACACCAACCGGCGACGAAGAGAATTCCTAACGCACACCAACTTTGGAGCCAACGATTTAATGCCACAGATTCCATACGTCATTGAAAAAAGCGGTCGAGAAGAACGCGTTTACGACATCTACAGCCGTTTGCTCAAGGATCGAATAATATTCTTGGGTTCGCAGGTAGATGATGAAATTGCAAACGCTTTGGTCGCACAGATGCTGTTTTTGCAATCGGATGATCCGAAGGCGGATATCCACATGTACATCAACAGTCCGGGCGGCAGCGTGAGCGCCGGCATGGCTATTTATGACACAATGCAGTTTGTTTCATGCGACGTTGCGACCTATTGCATTGGCCAAGCGGCCTCGATGGGTGCTGTATTGCTTACGGCAGGTGCCAAGAACAAACGCTATTCGTTGCCAAACTCTCGAATCATGATCCACCAGCCACTTGCCGGAATGCAGGGAACTGCTGAGGAAATCTCGATTCACTTGAAAGAGTTCCAACGGACTAAGCGTCGTCTCAATGAGATTCTCATTCGACATTGCGGACAGGGACTTGAGCAGATTGAGAGAGACACCGACCGCGATCGTTTCATGGATCCGGAAGAGGCTTGTGCGTACGGATTGATTGACAAAGTAGTCGAGTCCATGCCGCGAATTGAGCCAATCCCGGGCGCCAATCTGTAGATGGTCAGTCGGCGGAGTAACAGAAGTTCTTAGAAACACAGAGCGTACCCTCGTGCCACTATTTTTTAACGCCAGAAACGCCTAAATAGCGTTGGTCGATGACGATAAATTCGTAGCCGCCGCCCTTTTTGATCTGGCGACACTCGAACACTGTCTTGGCTATGTCGGCAATTCGCAATTCCTTACTTCGTTTTTCTGTGTAGTAAGTTGCTTCGGCTTGAGCGAGCTTCTCTTCGGTATCTTTGGAGATAAATTTGAGAATTTGCCGACTAGTGTTTGGAATTCCAGCGCTTTGCAATATCTGTCTTTCGTACTGTTCTAAAACATTCTGTGTGGTGCTCATGAAGTAGAGCCGGCCCTTGAACTCCTTGGACGTACCCGATTTTTTACTGGGAGCACTTGCAACACTTGTGACATAGTCAACCGTTGCAACACCGCCGCCAACCGCCCCTATATCCATTTTGAAAAACTCCAACTGAAGAGCATAGTTGCGTCGATCGCGAGCCGTGAATTTAAGTTCCCATCGTTCGCTGCGCGGCACAATTTTGTCACCTTCTCCCTCAGCACCGGCTTGGCGACTATCCCCTTTGCCTGTGCCTGCGTTGTTGGCAGCCATGCTAGATTCAATACTCTCCAACGTGGCTGAAATGGTACTGATTGCATCGGTCACCATTTGCAACGACTGCTCGATCGCGGGTTCATTGAGTTGCTCCACTTCATCTGCACCGGGCGGATCGAAGTCTCTTTCCAAGCCTTCGGCATTCAACCCACGACCTTCGACTCGCTCCTGCTGGAGCGTAAGCCCTTTTGCCGAGCCCGACATCGACCGCATGAAAAACAAAAGGCCGAGCAAGAGAACACCGAGACCAATCAGTAGAACCAAGCTCAATAGAAAACTGGACGTTTGATCCACCTTGTTGGTTCGCATCGAGGTCTCATCGACCTCGAGTAGCCCTTGAGCTGTTTTTGCACTGGATGTTGCGGAGGACATAAATCGGTTTGCTAAGAGGTTTTTGGGTTTGGTTTTCGTGTGGTTAGTCGACAAACACGTAATCGGGCCTTAGGCTCAAAAACCACTTCTTCCACTGCGTCGATGCTTTCGATTTGCTTTGGTCGGAGAGTTTTTCCCCTTTATCTTTTGGCAAATGGTGAGTATCCAACTGCCTTGAGATGAGTCGCAAGGACTGTTCCGCAATGCGAGGAACGTCTGGGTCTGGATCCGTAATAGCGTAGATCAATGCGGGGACAAGGTCTAAATCGTCGCCCCGTCCAAGTAATTTGGCAGCGATTTTTCTGGTTTTAGGTTCTTTAGCATTCAGTAATCGCGCAAATCGATTTAGCTGCTCTTTGCGTTGATTTGGGTCGGCAGCGAGCAGCATCTTGTCCGCCACCAATTCATCTTCGGTCTCATTTTTCCCATTTTCCTCCAGCATTTTGAGAGCATCGTCAATGGAAGTCGTTGAGGTTTTTGACATCACTTTCCCTCCAACGGCGCGAACCGAGGTCAAGTCATCGGGCAAAGAATCGCCGCCAACAACATAAGCTTCATTCAACGCACCAATAGCTTTCTGAGTACTTCGAATCAAAAATAGAATTGCAAAACAAGTACAAATCGGAGGGCTAAGTAGGCTGTCGGCGTCTTTAACTCCCCATGCTCCCGTCGGAGATTGAGCAGCTTGCAGTGCGTCAACAGCTTGATTGTACCAATCCGGGCTTTTTTGCTGCTTCCCTTTGGTAATCTCCAAAAAGGATTCGTAACGTTCGCGGCTATACACGTAATAGTAGTGCCAAATCGATCGATTGTACGGATTCGCATTGTGCCAGAATTCACCTCGTTTAGTTGCGTTATCCAGTCGAGTGCGATCTATATTGACTTTGGATCTTTGGGTCTCGGGCATGATGCGTTTGAATGCGATTGGTATTATCCCTTCCTCTTCTTGATTCTCTGCAATTTTACTTCGGTACAACCCGAGCAAGTCACCTGCGATTAATATTGCGGAAAAACCAGCCGCTGAGAGAGAGTTGGTGGTAGTCGCAGGCTCGGATTTTTTCCCTCCGAATTGATATGGCCACCCGCCCTCGCTCGTCTGCGCCGCGACCATATAATTTATCGCCCCAATAACAGGCTCGTCTGGAATCTCGATTCCAAGTTGGCTCATTGTCCACAAACTCAACATGACATATTGGGTTTGAGAAATGTCGCCGGAATCATCAAGCTCTCCCGTGAGATATCCAAAACCGCCATTTCGCTTCTGTGACCGGAGTAGGAAATCCCGAATTTGCCTGATCTGAACCCCGTGGGCATCGACATCGATCGATGCCAGCAGCATTCCAGCCAAAGATGGAACGTAAAGCGAGTTTAAGCCTCCGGCATTATTTCGGGAAAACGAAGCAGCCAGGTTTCGAGCTTCCTTTACAGCGGAAACGACCACAGGGTGTTCCGGATCTCCATTGACTTTGAAAATGGTATATCCAGCTAATACATTAATTCCCTCGCCCGCCAATCCATCTTTGGAGGAGGACAGGAAGGCGACACCTTTCTGCACCATTTCTTGAACAACGGGATGCTCAGGCGAGTACTTTTCGGCAAACGATTGCCTGGACCAACCGAGATTGCAAAACACAGTAAAGGCCGACAAAAGGAGCGTTTGACAAATTGATTTCGGACATAGGGCGAACGAAGGCATGGCAACAAATTTCCAGAGTTCGATTTGAAAGGCCGAGGTGATTAGAAGAACCGAGACTAGTGTCAATTGCGCGAATCAATATTAGGTTAGCCGGTCAGGGCGTGGGTGACAAATGCATTGACGTCGAATTGACAAAAAGTGGGGGTGGAAATACATTACACATACCGATCCTTTGGTTAGGTAGCTCAGTTGGTAGAGCAACGGACTGAAAATCCGTGTGTCGGCGGTTCAAGCCCGCCCCTGACCACTTCATTTTTACCCTACTCACTCGTTTGGCAAAATGCAACGGAATTGCCGTTGCGGCCAAAGTGGTAGGTAGCGTCTGGATGGTACTTGAAGTCGAAGTCTGTTAATCAAACGGAGTATGTAAATGACTGAGAAGCCGAAGACTACCAATCAAATCATTAGTGACACTGACAATCACAACTTGAGCAAGCGATCGGTCGACAAGTCCGCGAAAGCTGCTGAGAGACAAGCCATTATCGCAGAGTCAAACACCCCGAAGAGCGAAGGCAACCAGCCCAGCGAGAAGAAGGGAAATGGCAAGAAGTAGCCTTCTATGCACTTTGCCCGTTAGCAATTGGTTCTCGAATGCCGCGATCGCATATTGGCGAGCCTGGACGAAATTCCATTCATCTTCAGAGTCAGTAGCAATGTCATGTGCGTATTTTGCCATTTTCGGGAAAGTTGCTGGTAATCGGGCCTGGAGTTTCCATCGACCGAACATCAGCGTAGCTATGACCAACAAGAACGCTGACGCACTGAGAATCCAAAGGATAGTCCCTATCCAGGTTGTTGATGGCTTGGCGCTCGTAAATATCCAGCCGCACATGATAAGCGTAACACCCAAAAGCTTCTCAGCACGGTCATTTGCCAACTTGTATCCGTCCAGCGCTTCTTTACGAAGCTCCTTGGAGTACTCCAACAGATCCTTGGTGCGTGATCCGTCGAACTCCAGCAATCTGAGCTCCTCTACGAATTGCGAACTATCGACTCGAGTGTCGAATCCCAACCACCATCGAAGTGTAGCCGGAGAACGTTTATCCAACATGACTAGAAAACGATGTTGCCAAGGTTTTGTTGGTTCGGTCATTCGCTTTGCTCCGCTGTTGAAAGGTCATGACCAATGATCAATGTCACCATTCTACTACTTTCGGTTTCGCATGGCGGGTGCAACTGATGGAGTCGACGGCAACCAATCACCATTCGTTGGACTTGTGTCGAACAGTACTGGGTTTCACTGGACTAATTCCTATGAGCAAGGCAGAAGATTTTAATCGCCCCCGCCTGATTTGCCACAACGCGGAAAGCCACCCTACGAATGCGCCAGAAACTATCGAGAAAAGGTAGATGACGAATTGACGCCTATAGTAATTCAAATCCTTACCCACATCCTTGTCGCGATCGTTTCGAATCGATTGACTCTTTTGCTCTCGAAGCGGACTGAATTCAACAAGGTCGCTGACGACATCTTCTTGGTTGTCCACAACCAGCTCAAGGGGCCGTCCGCCTACAAGAAATTCGTCAGCAGCGATGACATTGCTTTGATTCGGAGGCACATGGGGAGGCGATTGCGCAGCCGATTCGACACAGCAATTGAGGAATACGAAAAGGCAAGTGATGAATCCAATCAATCGCAAGATGCACTTGGGCAGGTCTCTTACAAGGATGACTCGGTCATCAAGCAGGCGTTGCGGAAAATTGAGTCGTGCGTCCATCGTCGTTAATCCCAGTTTGAAAGGTCATACCCAATGATATTCATCGCCATTCTACTGAGTTTTGTAAGCCTCGTCGGGGACCTCGATCCCGTTATCGCTATTCAACGCAAGGACATGCCTCGGCTATTTGACGCTTCGACGAAGTATGGAGACCTAGTCGTGGACGTTAAGAGTTCCGTTGTCTATCTGGCGAAAGGAAAGCCAACCAAGATAGCTGATTTTGTCGGTACTGCCTTATTGCGAGATGGAAAGCCGGTTAGGGAAGTAGATCAGTTCTTTGATTGGAATCCGAAACCTGTAGAACTGAAGCTAGTAGACACTGAGACTGTCTCGTATGAAACTCGCGAAAAATACACGGCCACTCTCTTCGCGTCGGTCGGTCCAGCAGTCGTCGCGATGACTCTTGGAGAACAGCGTGTCGAAGTGCCGTTAAAAGTCGTCTCTATCGACTACGAAATCGGACAGAATTCGGGGGATCTAATTAAAGACCTTGGGCTTGCTGACAGTGTTGAAGAGCTTTTTGTTAAGTGGCCGACCAACGAACGAGTCGAAGGTGTTTTTTACACCGTTTCAGTCCAGGAACGAATTCGTGCAATTGAGCAATGGAGGTTCAATGCGTTTCCGCATTGCGTTTTTTCAATCGAAGATCGGAAGATTGTCGCCATTGATTCTGTGTGCATCAATCCATTTGATAAGGCGAATTTTCCGATCGCACATGCACGCCGTCGAGTGGAGGAAGCCAAACGACGATACGAAGTCGAAGATAAAGTGAATTCGGGCATTCGATCACAACCATCGGAAGAGTTCACGATGAAGGACGGCACCAAATTTCTTGCTGCCTGGATTGAATTTAAGAACGGTAAACATCAGCTTGAGGATGCGGACGGGAAAACCGTGGAATACGGGAACAGTGAGCTTTCAACAAAGACCCTCAATCGATTCAAAGAAATTCGTAAGGCGAAGCTTGATTTGGAAAAACCCAAATCAAAGAAGTGATCCAAAGCGAAGTGATTTGCACGAACGCAATTTTTAGACTACCGTTAAGGAATGATTACTGAAATGTCAATTAGTTCACCAACAGTTTCGGCGATGGACGTTTTCGCGGAAAACGTCAAGAGGATCATCTTGAGAGATGGACACAGCGTGACGTCAGTCGCCCAGGCGGCAGGCATGTCTCGGCCCGGTCTTTCAGCCATGCTCAACGGTCGTGGAGGAAACTGCTCGCTTGAAACGGCAGAAAAAATCGCCGTAGCAATTGGAAAGCCGCTTTTCACCCTCTTAAAGCCCTCGGAATAAATGTAAGGAAATTCTTTCAGGGCGGTATTGACGCATGTACAAATATTCTTACACTAGCCACCGCTGAGTCGGTGAGCATCTTTTTTTCGCGATCATGTTGACGCTGTTGCCCATCACGTTTTTCGAATTGTGGCTTTGCCGGGTCCCGGACCAACTTAAGTCCATCTGGTTGCTTGGTCCGGATCCGGCAAGCTGCTTTTTGCGTTGAATCGTTTCGGGGATTCCCTACGGTCACACCGCCGTGACTGATCGGGCGTGAGGTCGCGGCTGTTTTTTGGCCGGTCCCCGAAACCATTCAGCGAAGAAAGGATGCGGAACATGAAAAGATTTCCAATCATTCGCCACGTTCGCTTCTTCTACCTGCGATGGCGACTCGAACGCTGGGTGGATTATTGCAGGGACGTCGGGGTAGGTGTATTTGCTCAAGAGTCTGATTGGACTTATTTGCAAGAAGTATGGGAGGGAAAACGATGAGTGCGACGAGTGACATGGTACGGAGGTCGGCGGCGTTGGTGATGAACTATCAATCTGGGTTTGCACCGGATGAAGTCTGCGAGGCTATCGGCCTTGCGGTGACGATTGGAAAGCCGATTTTCTTGATTATCAAAGCGGGTGCGAGGGTGCCTGCGAAGATGTCGGCTGTCGTGGATCGGTTTATTGAGTGGGACGCCGACGTGAACGTACTGGGTAACGCGATCAAGGAGGCGATGATTGAGATGTTTCTTTTGAACGGATGTACATGTGATGGCTGCAAAAAAGAAGCTGATTCGAACTGTTCCGGGCATGACGGAGCGGACGGACCGAACGCGGAAAATGCGTAGGCCGATGCGTTGTTGGTCCTGTGGAATTACGCAGGAGTTTTCTTGCATTGTTCGCTTTGAGCGAAAGCAGTGCGAGAAGTGTAAAAAGAAGTCATTGTGTTCTCGGTGACTGCGGTCTGCATGCATCCCTCTCTGGCATCGGCGCGGATGTCATTTGGGATGCAAGCGAAAAACACACAAGGATTTGGTGAGCGAGATAGCCAAGTCCCCTGAGCCCCGGCAGAGCTGAGGTCGAAACGGAGCAGATTCAAATCTGGGGATAGCCGTGACAGGTCGGAGAGACGATCACATGGGACTGTAGCTCAATTGGAAGAGCACTGGGGATGCACACTGGATACACCGCCACTGTGCAAAGCAACCAGACGTTGATGGTTCAAGTCCATCCAGTCTCACTATGGAGTTTTTTAAGGACGAAGACGACGAAGGCTCTTGGGAACCCAGGCCAGACCTTGATCGAATGATTCTATTCGTTTGTTTGGTTTGTTCGGTGGCGTTAATTGTACTTTTCGTGTGGTTTATGGATTGATCAGGTTACTTTCCAGCTAGGAGGCTGTGGCATGTTAGTTTTGAGTAGGAAAAAGAACGAGACGATCGTTATCAATGGTGATATCTCAGTGATGATCGTTGAGATACGGGGCGACAAAGTTCGTTTGGGCGTGGAAGCCCCAAGGGAAGTTCCCGTTAACCGTGGTGAAGTGCAAGCGACAATCGACGCGAAAGTCTCAAGGCAGGATTGATTGCTATGCAGTTTCTCATATTAGATGGGTCAAAGATTTCGCGAATCTCAGCGCACTCGAAGGGGCATGCGGCGTCGATTTACGCTCAACTCCACTTGCCAACGAATTCCAAGTCCAAGTCGTTCCGAATAAA
>JAYVBW010000045.1:0-2648 GCA_043750255.1 Pirellula sp. | reverse complement strand
TTGCGAACCCAATTGTATGCCAGCGACGCCAGCATTTATGAGATTGCCCCGATCGCAGTTGTGCGACCGCGGCATACGGACGATGTGGTTCAATGCGTGAAGTACGCTGCTGAGAACTCGTTGCCATTGTTTCCACGCGGAGGTGGAACAGGATTGGCAGGGCAATCGCTCGGTCCCGGCATCATTCTTGACTTTTCCCGATTCATGCGCAGGATGATCCACGTCGACACAGCAAAACTGGTTGCTCGAGTTCAGCCTGGTTTGGCATTAGCCGACATGAATCGGGCCTTGGCAAAAGATCGGCTCATCTTCGGACCAGATCCACCTACACGAGCCGTTACCACGATTGGTAGCGTTCTGGCTATCGACACATTAGGAAGCCACTTCTTGCGATATGGAACAGCGGGTGCGACTTTGGTTTCGGCTCAGTGCGTTTTGGCAGATGGTGATCAAGTTTCGCTAGACCGAACACCGTGGCGTACCCCAACCTCGGAAAACGCCAAGCTAAACAATTTAGTGTCAGAGATTGGGCAACTGCTATGGACCAATCGGGCCATAACCAAGACGCCACCATGGCGCGGAGTTGCTCGTGGTTGCGGCTACCGCTTGGAGTCAGCCTTTGACCACGATCATGTCGATATGGCTCGCTTGCAGTCGGGGGCTGAGGGAACTCTGTCTATTCTGACCGAAGCGACCGTGAAGCTAGAAGTGATGCCGGGCGCTCGCGGTGTTGTGCTGATGTTTTTCGAAAAACTGGAGCTCGCAGCCCGTGCAGCCCTCGAGGCACGCCGTGACAATGTAGCGGCGTGTGATTTGATGGACCGTCGTCTTATCGAAATTGCTAGAGAACTGGATCCGCGCTATGAATCGATGTTGCCTAGAGGGGCGGAGGCGCTTCTGTTGATTGAACAACAAGGGGCTGATGTACCGGAGGTCCGAAGTCGTTTGGGGGCACTCATTCAACGAATCGTTCGACGCGCTCCGTCGACTCAGCATACGCGTATTATTGTCGACGACGCCGAACGCGACTTCATCTGGAAACTAAGTCGACGGGTAATCCCTCGATTGTATCGGCTTCGAGGGTCATCGCGACCGCTTCCGTTTGTAGAAGATATCTCTATACCGCCCGATCGGTTGCCCGAGTTTTTGGTAGAGATGCAGAATATTCTCAAGGCAGATCGAGTCACAGGTACACTCTTCGCGCACGCTGCTCACGGCCATCTGCATTTACGTCCGTTCCTGGATCCACACGACCCAGAGGACGTTCTGAAAATGCAGCGCATCGCGGATCGCATTTTCGAAAAGGTTATCGAGTATCGCGGCGTTATTTCTGGAGAACATGCGGTTGGCCTCAGCCGCAGTTCCTACATGAGGCAACAGCTAGGCGACCTCTATCCAATATGCAGGCGCATCAAAGAGCTGTTTGATCCAACAGGAATTCTTAATCCCGGCAAATTGGTGACCGACGCTGCGCAAAGAACTACCGATAACCTGCGACCTCCCTCGATCGTAATCAATCCGAAAAGAAAGATCGCTCTGAGTATCGATTCAAACGATGCGAATGCAATTATTTCGCCTGCGATACCTGACCCAACAAATGGGATATCCAATTCAAACAATCCGGCATCGCACAACTTGCCCGAAACTCTCGCTACCGGTGGCGTAGCCATCGCTAACAAAACATTTCTACCTATTTTGGCATGGTCAGCGAACGAATCATTGGAAGCAACCGCAAACGCCTGCAATGGATGCGGACGGTGCCGGTCCAACGCGCCCACCGAACGCATGTGTCCAATGTTCCGATCGACTCGCGGAGAAGAAGCATCGCCGAGAGCCAAGGCCAATTTGATTCGCGGTCTTCTGTCCGGAAAAATTCCAATCCATCTCGCCGAAAGCGACGAGATGAAGGCGATTGCGGACCTTTGTTTTCATTGCCACCAATGCAAAATTGATTGCCCCGCTGCAGTGGACATCCCGAAGCTGATGGTTGAAATCAAAGCTCAGTATACGGCAACCAATGGACTGCGCCTAAACGATCGACTCCTGTCTCGCCTCGATGCACTCACCGCACTTGCTAGCCAAATCCCAACGGTAGCCAATTGGGGATTGAGGAATCGTTACTCGCGGTGGCTACTCGAAAAAACGACCGGAATCGCACAGGGACGTCGGTTACCCTCGATCGCCAAACAGCCGTTTATGCGATGGGCGGCCAAAAATCGATTGACACGTCCGAACCGCGGAGCTGGCCGAAAGGTGCTTTATTTGGTAGACCACTATGCCAACTGGAACAACCCGCTCGTGGGCATCGCTTTGGTCGAGGTACTCCAGCATCAAAACGTCGAGGTCTACGTGCCCGCTTGGCAGTCCGTAACGTTTATGACGAAGATCGTTATGGGAGATATTGAAAAAGTGCGGCGAATGATTGCTCCTCAAATTCGCCAATTAGCTGAAGCAGTTCGACAGGGATACCAGATTGTTACGACCGAACCTACAGCGGCTCTCTGTTTGAAATACGAGTATGTTCAAATCCTAGACAATGAGGATTCAAAGCTCGTTGCAGCAAACACTTGGGACGCAGGCCAGTATTTGGTTCAAATGCACGCCAACAATGAGCTTGAACTCGACATGAAGCCGTTGACGACGACGGT
>JAYVBW010000044.1:0-2874 GCA_043750255.1 Pirellula sp. | reverse complement strand
ATCCTGCTTACCATCGTTGTTGAGATCGCCTACACCGAGTCCATGACTGAATCGCATTGTTCCTGGTATTGCTGCCTTGCCCGGTACTGTTGGTTCACTGATAGGATGCATGTCCCATAGCGCATTTGCATCTTTTTCGTTTGGCGTAAAGTAGGCCATTTGCCCTTCGTTGCCATCTGGCTTCGCCCCTTTCGGTTGGAAGCCCATGACGAGAACTCGACTGCCTGAACCGAGTAGATCCGCATAGAGTGGTGTTTCGTTACAGGCACTATGCCAGATCGTATGCTTGGTCCAATGGCCGCCTGCCCCCTTGGGGTTTTCCATCCAATAGCAAGGAATACCGGGAAAGTCGATAACGATCAAATCAAGGTAGCCGTCTTTATTGAAGTCGTCGCACCAGCAAGCGAATGACCGACTGTAGTTTCCGAGACCATCCTTATGGTCCATCGGAGGTTGCATTTCATGTGGTTTCCAATCGGGAGCTTCGTACCAATACTCACCGTTGAGAACATCCTTCTTGCCATCATGGTTCACATCCGCAACAGCGACGCCCTCCGATCTAAATTTCGTGTCCAGGACTTGTTTGGTCCATGTGATCGTCGCCGGATCCGCTGCATAGGACTTGAAGCTTAAAAGCAATAAAAAGGCTCCGAACATTGGGAAATAGTGAATGTGCATCGAGGGTTATTCCGAGAGGGTAGGGCGTCCGAATTCGCATCGCATAACAATTTCAAGGCAAGGCATATCATATCATATTAGATCATACACCTTTCAAGCCCCAGCCAAGCGCCCAACTGGGGGGTACGCTCGTCATGATCGCCAATCGTGGCGATCAATCATGGGCCGAAGCGGAAACGACACCGACTGCCGATGAACAGGCAGAGCCAAACGTAAACTAGGAGGTTTGACCCCTTTGATTTTTCACAGAAGAATCAGCCACGCATGATTACAACTTCGCACTTGGGAAGCTTAGCCTTGAGTGCTCGGATGGATTCCTCATTGCCCTTGAATTGATTTCCCATCAGTCGTACCTCCTTTAGATTGGGCAGTGACGACAACGGAGTTAGGTTAATGCCCGCCACTCCAGTTCCTCCCAACATCAACGATTCTATGGCAGGCATACCAGTGAAATTTGAGAGACCCTCGTCGGTAATTCCTCTGCAACCATCCAGCGAAAACTGTTTCAGTTTCGGCAATTGGAGGCGTTTAATGCCTGCGTTCGTCAAAGTGCCGTCGTCAATCTCGACCCGCTCAAGGCCGGACAGCGTGTTGAGAACCTCAGTTGATTCATCGTCAATGTCCGGCGAATTTAAATGAATCCACTGAATCTGTTCCAGTCCTCGCAATACCTCCAACCCTTGGCGTCCAACTGGGGTACGGAAAGCAACAAGTTTCTTAAGCTTCTTCAATTCATTTATCGCTACTAACTCCTTCAAGCTTGAATCTTGGCAATGAAGCTCGAGCTCCTCAAGACCCTTGAGCATCCCGAGGTTCTTCATTCCGTCCGCAGTTATCACACGGCTGAAGATGGCAATTCGTGTGATAGGGCAATTCGCTAGGTACTTCAGCCCAAGGCCGGTGACGTTGGTATGAGCCAATGTGAGATCGGCAAGCGATTGCGAGTTCGACAAATCCGCAAGTGAAGAATCGTCCACGGGGACACGGACGAGCTCAAGCGATTTTAGTTGCGGGAATGAGCCCTTGAAATGGCCGAGTCCCTTGTTCGTAACCTTGGAGCATTCCTGAAGCTTCAGTTCTATAACTTGAGTGTGCTTGGTTGCATCCTTGAGATCGGAATCGGTAATGCCCTTTCCAACCATAACAATTGACGTCACCTCGCCGGAGGCATCCTTCGTAAGTCGAATATCGGGTGCTGGCCGTACTCCGTCGCAACCCGATAAGATACCGCATATTAATACGGCGAACCGCAAAAAGCCTTTCTGGCGGTCCACTTATTTCTTTCCTTTTTTAGTCTCGAGATTAAAGTCGGCCTGATTCGAACCCGACTTGACTTCAAATGATAAGTCGTGGTGAGGCAACGCCGCTTTGGAACGTTCCGCTTCGGTTGCAACGTCGCTCTCGCTTACGAAATTTTTCGCAATAATAACGTGATGTTTTCCCATCACCGCGCCTGTCGTTTCGTCCTCGACCAGATTCAAACTGTACTTGCCAGATTTGTCTGTCTTTCCGGACGATTGAGGCGAGTTTGCGCCTCGCTCTGCGGGTGTGAAGGTAACCGTCGCGTCTGCGAGTGGCTTGCCATCTAACGTTATTGTGCCCGACACTGGCGACAAACTATACTTTCCACAGCCTAAAGTCGCGATGAGGAAACAGCTGAGCATGAATAATAGTGTCGCTCTTACTCCCAATCGGGATTGCATAGAAGATACTCCAACAGGTGCTTGTAACTGAGTTTAGTAAACGATTTAAAACACATAAAATATGCCAAAAAGCCCTGCGATCCTCGGCATAAACAAGACCAGTCGATGGCTGCACCCATCATTCGGCTTGCACGACTTCGCCGCCTTGGATCGTCGCGAGCGCTGGAAGAACACCCAATATTGTCGGTCGAATGGCGTCGGATGCTGGCTCGACACCCAAATCCACGCTTGAGCTAATTCCTCTAACCGATCCATCGCCAAATGCCCATTGAAGGATACCGGTATGCAAGCTGCCCCAACCTCGCTTGCAAGGATTGTCTCCACCGTTTCCACCGGTATTGCACTTGTCGTAGTTGGCAAGTAACGTGCGACGTTGACCAACTGTAACCGTCGATTGATTGTACGAGGTGTATGTGTAACCCCAGAAAGTTCGCCGACGAGGTTGAGTGATGGTATGGTACTCCCCTACTACAATCGTGTTCGATGTTCCATC
>JAYVBW010000043.1:0-5106 GCA_043750255.1 Pirellula sp. | reverse complement strand
AGGATTGGCGTACCACGTTCGGTGCGTCCTTCTCGAAGTCGTTTAATACCGCCGAGGAGTATCGTTCCGCCATCTGGAACGCTGACCGAGGTTTGCACGCTCGTCGTACCAAGGGTAGGTTGTTGAACCGTTGTACCCTCGATAATATCCGAGTTGCTATTGGTCGAATTCTGATTGCCATTAGGATTGAGGATACTCGTTCCGGTCGCCGTACTGCGTTTTCCTTGGAATGTAAACTGACGGTCGGCGGACTCAATTCGAGTGAATTGCGGAACCAAAGTCAATCTAACGAATCGCTTGTCTTGGGAGACAACCGACTGCACATTCATTTGAGTTCCTTCGTTCAGAACCACAATGACAGGACGTTGCGCCACAGCGAAGTCACCTACCACAGGATCGAACGAGACAACAAATGGACGTTGTGCTGTATCATTGATACTTGCAGTCTGCCCATCGAACATCGTTACTTTCGGTGCATTCAGCACGTTGGTACGACTATTCCCTTGAACGGCTTGGAGGAAGAAGAATAACTCCAAGTCGCTTAGGATTGCTAAGCCAACTTGAGTACCAGCGTCACCCGCATCAGGATTTCCGAAAGCCGGTGTAACACCAAAGTTATTCCGAACTTGAAAGTCCAAATCGGAAGTAAATGATGGACCGAGAGGCCCTACGCCGCTTGAGATTCCGACCCCAACTCTGGGACTGCCTTGTACTCTAGGTGGCGGCGTCACTCTGTTCAGCTTGTCGCGGATATTGAAGTCGAAGTCGAGACCAATGCGTTCGAAGAAAGTATCCGAAAGCTGAATGAACCGAACTTCAATTGTGACCTGCAAATTCTGCAAGGCACGCAAGGATTTAAGCAAGTTTGCAATCGCTTCATGAGTTTCCTGAGGTGCTGTAACCACAAGACTTAGGTTCTGCCGAAACTCGCGCATCGAAGAAGTTCCGCCCGCTGTTTGCCACTGATCCGGCGAGATAGTACTCTCGATCAGCCCTATCAACTCCTGATAATTGGCTATCGAAGCACCACCAAGCCCTGCTTGGGAATACGGTAAATTTCCCGGCAGCGAGCCAGCTAAAGCTCCCGGTGACATGCCGTTCAGCCCACCCATCGCATTCATCTGAGTGAGAATCGATGAGCTCGGATCGACGCTTGCGATACGACTCGCAGCGACGCCCGCTACGTTAGGTTCTGCTACACTCGCAGAAGCCATGTGGGTTTGAGCTTGATATGCCGATTGAAGAGCACCGGCCATACCTGTATTGTAATCCGACACAAAGTTTGGGATTGGGATCACCAAGTCCTTCACATTGTATACTTGTTGTCGCAACTCTCGCTTGCTGAATCGACTGCTTTCGATCGTGAGGACTTCGTCCTTGATCGTGTAGGTGAGATTCAGATTCGACAGCATCAAATTGAGTGCACTCTTGAGCAGAATGGAGTTTCCCTTCAGATCAAGCGTGACGGGCTGATCGATGGTTATTCCTTCTTCTGCGATCGAGCGAACATCGACAACAATTGGAATACCTGTCATCTCAGAAATCGTGTTCATCGCGTCGGCAAGCGGTCGACGATCGAAGCTGGCGGAGAACGGTTGTCCAAGATTTTCCCGGATCTTTCTCTCGGCTGGCAACATGAGAATGTCATCCTTCTTTGCCGTGCGCCGTCGCGTCAATTCAATCCAGTCACGAGCATTTGGCATCGTCAGCGAGTTTTCGCCATCGTACGGTGTGGACGCCGCTTCGATACTGTTAAAATGATCGATGAATTTTTCTTCTTTAAGCTCTCGGATCGCCATTTGTTCTTCAACGCGGCGTTGTATTTTCGCTTTGTTGTAGAGCGTGGAGGCAATTTCGCTATTCGGCTTAAGATCTCGGACTTTTTTGGACACTTCTTCGGCTTCGGCGTAGCGCCCTGTTTGGATCAAGTCATTGTATTGATCCACCAACGTTTGCACTTGGGCATCCGTTTTGGACAGAGTAGTTGCGTCCAACTGAATCCGATCTTCGATTTGTTTGTTCCGTTGGTCTAACTCAATCATGGACTTGTTTTGCGCCGCCCATTCCTCCATGTGACTGGTGACGCGATCGACCATGGCAAGAAGATTTTTGCGTTGAGCGCCGTCGATTTCAGCTTGGGAAACGCGTTGCCGCAAGATCTTTAGCTTATCGAGTGCTTCCATTGGCTTGTTCGCTGCGGCCATTTTTTCTGCGTCTGCGATCTCACCAGAAACTTCCGCAAACCACTTTTGACGTTTGACTTGATTGTCGCGCCCTTCGGTACTGAGGGCGTCGATGCTTTCAGGTGCACCACCGCTGATTTGAAGTTGCGTTAATTTGTCTTTCAATTGAGCCCGCAATCCCGGATCGAGGCCTGCCTGCTTTTGCCAAGCGGACTTGAAGAAGCCTAAAGCCGCTTCCTTCTTTCCAGCAGAGAGAGCTGTGATGCCTTGCTGATAGAGTTCTTCACCCGTGGTATCAGCATCGTACTGCGATAGAACACCACTTGCTGGTGCAACTCGAGTCAAATCGTTTTGTGGCTGGTAGATGCCTGACTGGACAAGATTCGCATTACCAAATGGAGAGGTCTGCCCAGTGGCATTCGGATCGATCCCCGTAGGCAGTGTCGCGGCCGCAGTGGTTACTCCAGTAGGTGCTCCACCACGTAGTCTTTCTGCTCGATCGACTTGCATGGCAACATCCCAAGGACGAAGTTGACCGGGGGCAAATTCACTGTCTTGAACTCGAAGCGAGTTTGCCTTTTGAATCAACTGCCTTGCACTCACCGTGTCGCCTCGATCCAATGCCATCTTGGCTTGAGCAGCTAGCCCAACAGCTTGATCGCGAAGCGGATTGTCAGGACTCACAGGCTGATTGGCAACTTGAGATATTGCAGGTGGCAATGCAAACGTTTGACCATTAGCGACTGGCAACGTCGCTGGAATATTGTTGTTTCGCAATGCGTTTGCCGCCCGACTTGTTAGGCCTGGAGCTGTTTGTGCGACGCGCATGGCTTGATCGAGAGCTTGCTGGCTCAAGCCGCGTTCAACAAATTGTTGTCGCGTTTGCTGGAGCTCAGATGCTAACTCAGGGGACTGTTGTGCTGCCAATGTCGCTTGCGCAAACGCTTGAGCAGCAGCTTCATTTTTTCCTTCGCTCAACGCCGCACGCGCTTTGACCAATAAAGATCTGGCACTTGCGTTCGCATCCACCGCCGCTGTCGGACCACTCGTTGGTGCAGTCCCATAAGACTGAGCCGGTGGCAACAAAGGTGGAAGAGCAGGGTTCGTTGGGCTTTGAGCTACCGCATTCAATGCAGAGCATGCGATCGTTGCGGCGAAACCAGCCGACGCAGTCATGCCATAAGGCACTGAGACAGGCGCGGATACCGCTGACATTGCTGTCAAAAACCGTAATGTTCGTAGGGGGTTGAAATTTTTCAACGCGATACTCCTTATCGCTCAGAGTCCAAAAAAAACGCTCATCTTCCATCAATTATCTACGCATGTTCAGTCGTGGAAGCGGCATCCTTGCAACTCCCAGGTCATGGCCATGCGTCGATGAATTTTCATTCGTGTCTACCGGAATAGGTTGTGTTTCGACTGAAGGTCAACCCCAGTTTTCCTCTTGTGGAAAAGTTTTCCGAAAAAGTAAGTAGGGTAATTTCAATCTGTTTGCGCAGTGTTTCCAACTAACCCGATTTATCGTCGGATGGTCCCGCCGCCTATTGTTTGAAAAGGCGACTGAAGACCAACAGTTAGAGGAATCGCTTTTGCATCCGCGTAGACGGATTGTTTAGTAGCCGGAACAAATGAATCGTTGCCTTCGCTTTTGCTAGATTGCGGAGACATCTGTTGCTGACGGCGGAATTGATCCAAATAGTAGCTGCCGGAGCTTGTGGCCATCGTTTGATTCCCAGCATCGAACGTAGGTGAACTCGCCGCCACGAACTGGATTGGAATGGAGACTGAATTCCCAATGCTTTGGTTGGTCGAAGCGGTTCGGACGCCAGTATCGGTGCTCGCTACAACTCCTGAGTTTTGGGTTTTGGCAGCGAGAGCAAGGGTCGAAACACCTAGCGAGTCGGCTGTGTAATTGTCCACAACTCCGCCGCCATCGCTGACCCAACGGTTCCAAGCCGATTGCAATTTACCAAGTTGCGGATACTGGTAAAATTCATCCGTCGCTGCGACCCAATTATCGCTTTTCATCCCGCGTTCTAGAAATTGAATAAAGCGCCGCGGACCACCTTGAGAAATCAAAAAGCAGGATAGACTGTACCCCTGAGCATACAACGGCATCATGTCATGCGGGTAGTCCTTGAGAGTGAAAAGTGTAGCGAATGGAATGCCTCGTCCCTCGCCTAAAAAGCGAACCAACATGACGTCATGTTTGCTTCGTTCGCTCAGATGCTCAACGGTCGTGCAGGCGCCTTCGTCTGCCCAACGTGGGACAGGTTTGCCCAAAGCTGAGAAGTGGCTGGCCATGACAGTATGTGTGATTTCGTGAGGCAAAACACTGTCAATAATTCTTTCAGGAGTACCCGATACAGACATTTGAAAGTTCGCAACGCCACCTCCTACCAACACATATTTGGTTTCACCACTGGCCGGGGTTGTTGGACCATCGTGGACAACGACAGGACATGGTTCAGGCCAGTTCGGCAACTCGGTTCCGAGCCAATGAATCGCCAGTTGCTTTCGATTTGCCTCTGCCGAGCGAGCAACTTCGTTAGCGAGTTGGGCACTTCGTGCATAAACTCGAAAATTCGGGGAAAGGGCCATCGATCGGGGGCCGACAAACACCTGTGCGGTGCCTGTGGAACACCACGCTGATAACGCGAGTACCATCAGCAACATGCTTCGTGCATCCATGCGATTTAAGCTCCAAAATGGTCTGCTCTGAAACCTCCTAGCCCGGATTATTCACAGGGCAAGGGCTAGGGGAGGTCTGGTTGGGAAGATCGCACAGCATCGTGCTTTGCAATCCATCTACGCTTTTCATCAGGAGTCTAGGAGACCAGTCAAATCGGTCTCTAGATCAATCTTGAATGAAAGTCAGGAAAATTCGATAAATCATTTCAGTCTGCTAGCTATCGCGTCCGAC
>JAYVBW010000042.1:0-5047 GCA_043750255.1 Pirellula sp. | reverse complement strand
GATAGGCTAATCGCGGTCGACGAGTTCCACCATGTCTCGGTAAGTGAAGACAATCGCCTCGGCGAGTATGTGCGTCAACTGATCGAACGCGACAAAACGCATTTGATCGCGATGACCGGCAGCTACTTTCGTGGCGACGCAGCGGCGGTGCTATTGCCGGCAGATGAACGGCGATTTGCAACAGTCACCTACACTTATTACGAGCAGCTCAGTGGGTACAAACATCTTAAGAAACTGGACATTGGCTACTACTTCTACTCGGGGAGCTACCTCGATGATTTGCATAAAGTACTTGACGAAAACGAAAAGACAATCATCCACATTCCGAATGTCAACAGCCGCGAAAGCACTCAGGACAAGCATAAGGAAGTGGAACATATTCTGGAAACGTTGGGTGAGTGGCTCGGTACCGACGAAGCAACTGGTTTTCAGTTGGTAAGGACCTCAACCGGTCTAGTTCTACGGATCGCTGACTTGGTTGACGACGAACCCATCAAACGTGACAAGGTTTCTGCCGCGCTCCGTGATCCAGCCAGCCGTGAGAATCGAGATCATGTGGACATCATCATCGCACTTGGGATGGCCAAGGAGGGTTTTGACTGGGTGTGGTGCGAGCACGCGTTGACGATCGGCTATCGCAGTAGCTTGACTGAGATTGTGCAAATCATCGGCCGGGCAACGCGTGATGCTATCGGCAAAACACGGGCACGCTTCACTAACTTGATTGCTGAACCGGATGCTGGCGAACAAGCTGTGACCGAGGCAGTCAACGATACTCTCAAGGCAATCGCAGCCAGTCTATTGATGGAGCAAGTACTTGCGCCGCGATTTGAGTTTCGTCCCAAGACCTTTGCCAATTCTCCGAACGGGGCTAGCGGTCCATTGCCAGGTCTAGATTATGGCCCAGGTGGTTACGACCAAGGTGGTTGCAATGTCGGCGTGAACGGGACGACCGGTGGAGTTGAGATTGAGATCAATGGGCTTGCAGTACCGGAGAGCGATGAAGCAACGAGGATTTGTCGCGAAGATTTAAATGAGGTGGTCGCTTCGTTCGTTCAAGATACTCGA
This sequence comes from Pirellula sp., assembly GCA_043750255.1. Lineage (GTDB taxonomy): Bacteria > Planctomycetota > Planctomycetia > Pirellulales > Pirellulaceae > JBKCUI01. The sequence continues at coordinate 3,979 of JAYVBW010000042.1, read as the reverse complement.
ACGGTCCAAGACGGCCTGTTCAATGACGAGCTACCGCCCCAAGAAACGACTCAACAGCGGATGGGTAAGATTATCCGAGACAAGTACCCCGACTTGTCCGATCAAGACCAGGAGGCGATCCGGCAGCGAGCGATCGCAGCGCTTAACTTGATTCAAATGGGCGGCACAAGAACTGGCGGAGGATCTGCAACTTCCAATACTGCCTTGCTCGACGGTATACGTCGTTATGTCACTGATGTACGAGATCTGAATGTGGATTTAATTGACTCGATTAATCCGTTTGGCGAAGCCTACAACATCTTGGCTAAGACGATGAACGAGGAACGACTGCGGCAAGTACAATCGGCTATCGCTGGTCGTCGCGTTCAATTGACTCCCGAAGAGGCTCGTGATCTAGCGAAACGAGCATTGAAGTTCAAGAACGAACGTGGAAGATTGCCATCAATTACGAGCCAAGACGCTTGGGAGCGACGTATGGCAGAAGGCATTGCGTACTTGGCGCGGATGAAGCAGGAGAAGGCAAGTGGGTAAAAGAAAAACTAAGGAAGCGGCCTTCACCGACGATGATGACGCCCTCCTAGCTGAGCTTGGTGTTCAAACCGAAATCGAACAGGATCAAACCTACACGGCAAGGCAAGAGCGAATCATTGCTGGGTTTGAAGACATCCAGCGGTTCTATCGCGAGCATGAATGCCTGCCACGACACGGTGATGAACGCGACATTTTTGAACGCCTGTATGCAGTACGGATAGATCGAATCCGTGCAAGCACTGAGTGTTTGGATCTCCTGCGACCGATGGACGTCGATGGCATACTGGCTGATCGGGTGAGCGAGCCAACCGACCAATATGAGCTCAATGGCGATGATGAACTATTGGAAGCCCTCGGTGTCGGCCCATCGGACGACGACATCACGACGATGAAGCATGTGCGATCAGCGTCCGATCGAAACGCAGAGCGGAACGTTCCCGAAGAGGTAGCCCAACGTAAGACCTGCAAAGATTTTGACGAATACCGATTGGACTTTGAAGCGGTCCAGGCTGACCTTGAATCTGGTCGTCAGAGTACGGAGCTATTCAAAACCAGTAGCAGAACTCAAATTCGCAAGGGTGACTGGTTCATTGTCGATGGACAGAAAGCTCTGGTTGCGGACGCTGGCGACTGGTTTACTCCCGAGCACGGTGAGCGCGATCGGCGTTTGCGTGTCATTTTCGACAATGGTACTGAGTCGGATCTCCTGCTGCGTTCCCTTCGGCGAGCCCTCAATAAAGATGAAAACAGTCGACGTATTGTGCCTCCACAGGCAGAAATGGAGGAAGACTTTAGCGATATTGGTCCACTATTTTCAAGCGAGGTCGAAGAAGGTGATTGTGCATCGGGTGCGATATACGTTGCACGAAGCCTTTCAGATAATCCGTTTGTACAGGAGAACCGTGAGGTTCTGCACAAAATTGGGCTGACCACGGGCGATCCCGAAAAACGAGTCGCTGGCGCAAGGAAGGAAACGACATATCTTTTCGCGGCTGTTGAGCTAGTAGCCGTCTATCGTCTCGCCAATATCAACTGCAAGGCATTTGAATCGCTGCTTCACAAGTTTCTTGCAAGGGCTCGAATCGACATGGCACTAGCCGATCGATTCGGCGGCAAGGTTCAGCCGCGAGAATGGTTTCTTGTTCCGTTGCCAGTTGTCGAGGAAGTAGTCGAGCGAATCAAGGATGGGACGATCAGCGAGTACCAGTTCGATGTGGAATCGGCAAGTCTTAGACGAAGAGGTAAGTAGATGCAGAACGGCACCTTTATCCGTGTTTTCATTGCGAGTCCAGGTGATGTTCATTTGGAAAGGGACGAAGCTTGTCGGGTGGTAGTTGGAATGCGGCACATTCGATTAGGCGATCTGTGTTGATTGAACCGGCACGCGTCGAAACGCACTCCCACGCAGTACAGGGTGGCAATCCACAAGACCTGATTAACAGCCAGCTTCTGGATCGCTGTGATTTACTTGTTGCGATTCTTAGGTCTAGGCTTGGAACACCAACGAACTCGGATCTTTCGGGAACGGTTCAAGACATCAGGGAGTTCTCGGCTAAGGATTCGGCTCTCTTTTGAGTAGTTGGAGAGTCTTTCTCAAAAGATTGCTTCGGCGCTGGCGCAGTCGTAGGAATGCGAGTGCGAAGATGGCGGCGATGGCGATACTGCCTGCTTGCAAGCAGTGGCACAAAATCCACCCGCGAGACCTATTCGTCAGCCGCACCTATTCGTCAGCCGGATTGCCTGATGAAGAACCGATATCCAGTTTTACCCATTTCTTGCTCGAAAGCTTCTTCAGTCCCGCTTCGGTTACATCGCCGTTTTCCTTGAAGGTCAATGATTGTAGCTTGGGCATCGCAAGAAGCTTTTCAACGGCCGCATCTGTTACAGCCGTAGAACGGACTGTAAGTTCTTTCAGATTCGGCAGGGTGGCGATCACGTCCATGGTCGCGTCCGTCATCTGCGGAACGCTCCAAATATCGAGAAGTTCAAGAGCGTTGAGGGCTCCCAGATTCTTCAGGCCGCTATCGCTAAACCCGCTTATTTCGTGCAGATAAAGCCGGCGAAGTTTCGGCAACTCTTTCAGTACCTCCAACGCAGAGTCATCAGCGGCGGGCAAATCGCGTAAGGTTAAGCGCTGCAGATTAAGGCCTTTCAACGCCAACACACCTTCGCTGCCGAATCCCTGGCAACGAAAAATCTCTAGCTGCGTAAGCTTCTTGAGCTTGGCTAAGTACTGTCCCGACTGATTTGTAATTGCAAAATCTTGGATCAATAAATTTTCAAGAGTGCCGTTGCGAGAAAGGCTCTCCATGCCATAGTCGGATACAGCGGTACTACGATGCTTGAGCGCCTTTAGCTTTGGAAGTCCTGCGACGACATCGAGCGTCATATCGCCCGCTTCCATGTTTCCTCGAAGATCTAGCACACGCAGGTCCTGCAATTTAGAGAGTCGCCTCGTTCCCAGGTCATTGAATTTGTTTTGCAATAGAGACAATTGTTGCAGACTTTTCAGTTCTGAGATCGCCTTGAGTACTTGGCTCGACATGTTCGCATTGGACGAGAGATCTAAAGCGATTAGATTTGGAAATGACTTGACGATTGTTTCCACGGCGGCATCGTCTATGATCGTATTAGTCAAAGCCAGGGAAGTGAGTTTTTTGAGACCCTTTAGATGCGACACCATTTCCGAGTTCAGAGTCCGGCAATTGAAGATTTGCAGTTTTTGTAAATCGGTCAATCGACCAAACATGGCGAGGTCATCTGCTGTTAATAGCGACCCATCTTGGATCGTGATCTCGATCAATTTTGTCCCAAGCATCGTTAGCTTGGCTGTTGGTCCAATCGCATCCGTGCGTTTCTTCGCTGCGGTTACATCCTCAGTTTTTGCTGTAGCGGGCGTCTCGGAGGTTTGCGAAGCATTGGTTGCGAAAGTAGTCGATAGGAATCCCATTGGAGAAAAACAGATCGAAGCCCAGCATATCCCAACCGCACTACGCCACAATCGGCTAAAATTCATCGCGAAAACCCTTTAATTTAAAAAAGAAAGGCAGGGGAATAGCGAAGCTACGCCCCTGCCGATTGATTACACCATGAGGTATTTGATCCCAGTGAATCGAACACCTTAATCCATTCGATATCCTTCTCGATATTTTGGCTTGATCAAGTCAGCAACGCGAGGCGTCTTTAGGGAAGCGAGGTTGGTTACTACAAGATTCTTGGCATCCCATTCGACTTTCTCGCCCCATTCACCCATCTCACCATCTTTTCCACCCTTGGAAGCTGCCCAGACAGCTAGGTTTCCGAGCAGAATTGTCTCCGTAAGCGGACCAGCACGATCGATAAAGTTTGACTGGCAGATCTTGGGGTCGCCGCTCATTTTAGCGCGGAACAACTCGTACATATTGTTGGTGTCGTTACTACCTTTGTTTTCTGCCTTTTCAAAGTCGAC
>JAYVBW010000041.1:0-5793 GCA_043750255.1 Pirellula sp. | reverse complement strand
GTCTTAGTCGTACGCAAAAAACTGATGGAAAACAGTAAGGAATGGAGAGACGCCAAGCGAAATCTTGACAAAACTCGCCACGATTCGCGAGAGGAAATTGAAAAAGCAAAACCACTCTCGATAGCTGCCTCCAACAAAAATCAAGAGACACTTCAATTGCGGAACGTAGTCGAAAATGCAAAGCTTATGGTGGCACAAGGGGAATTGCGATTAAGGCAACTCGGTGCAAAACCATTGAAGTCCGACTATGGAAAACGATAGCGATAGAGCTACAGTGCATTCCAAGTTCTTGGACACTGTTATGTCAATTCGAGTTAAAGTTGCGTCCGTGGCTGCGCCGCTGGTAATCTGCGGCCTATTTTCTGCATCCCTCTGGTTGCTTCACAGTGAACTGCAAGCCCACCATTTGAGCGATTTTCTTGCTAGTCTCTATGCCATCCAGTGGTTTTCGCTCGTGATGGCAATCGTTTTAACGATCGCAAGCTATCTGATTTTGACGCTCTACGATGGATTGGCATTGCGGTTCCTTGGCAAAGATTTGCCCGTTCGAACATGGATACCGATTGCCCTGATCAGCTCTTCGATCAGTAATAATTTCGGTACGTTACTTGGAGGCACGACTATTCGCTATCGGATGTACACTCTGGTGGGCCTTAGCAGTGTTGAAATTGCTTGGATGTCGATGTTTATTTCAGGGACTTTTTGGTTTGGCATCACCTTTGTTTCCGCGATTGCCCTCACCTGTTTCCCGCTTGAGATTCCCTCTCAACTGCATTTTCCGATTCGCGACACTCAACCGATCGGATGGATATGCCTAGCGATTTCGGCTGCCTATTTGGGATTATGCTTCTTAAAGTCGAGATTACCAATCGTAGGTCGGCTCCCAAGGGGCAGCTTGGCCCTCTGTCAACTTGCAGCGGTGAGTCTCGATCTTTTGGTTGCAGTGTCTGTTCTCTACTGGCTGATGCCGGCATCGATGCACATCGGCTTTAATCAACTTTTATCGATGTATTTGTTGGCAATTATCGTGGGTGCAATTTCGCAGGTTCCTGGCGGGCTTGGAGTCTTTGAGCTAATTCTACTATGGTTAATTCGTCCAGATGATCCTGATGTTTTGTTTGGATCGCTGTTGGCATATCGCGCGATCTACTACTTGTTGCCACTTGCTTTCGGGTTGATCGCTGTCTCGGTACATGAGTTCTTGATTCACCGAATGACGATTGGTAGAACGCTGGAAGCAGTTGGAGGTGTCGCTGAAAAGGGGATTTATGTTGTAGTCCCGCGATTGATGGCTTTGATGGTGTTTATGGCTGGGATCACATTGCTGCTGTCAGGGGCTACACCGGCTGAGCATTCGCGAATGCAATGGCTTCGCGATCTATTGCCTTTGCCGGTGATTGAAACATCCCACTTCTTTGCCAGCATCGTTGGCGTCGCCCTTTTGCTACTAGCCAATGGACTGCGCCGTCGAGTACAAGCTGCGTTTTGGGGCTGTATCATTTTGCTCGTAGCGGGTGTCCTTTTTTCCATCGCCAAGGGTATCGACTTCGAGGAAGCCATTGTTCTTTCGGTCATGCTAGGACTATTGGCCGTTTCTCGCCGACACTACTATAGGCAGGGTGCGATTTGGTCAAATCGTTTCACGATAAAATGGTTTGCTGCGATAGCCATTGTGATCCTAGGATCCGCTTGGTTGATGATTTTTGCCTATAAGAATGTTGACTATTCGCATGATCTTTGGTGGCGATTTGAACTCAATTCGGACGCGCCTCGATCGTTGCGCGGCTTTGCGGGTGCGATCATCGTCTTAGTTGCGTTCTGCTTTTGGCGGTTGTTAAAACCCTGGGCCAGACCTCCAGACTTACCTTCCAAGCAAGACCTCGAAGACGTCAGGTCGATTGTTGCAAGATGCCGGGAAACATCGTCTCACTTGGCATTGCTTGGCGACAAGCGATTCTTGTTCAGCCCGGCGCGTGATGCGTTTATCATGTTCGGCGTCGAGGGTCGATGTTATGTCGCACTTGGTGATCCGGTTGGCTCCCGCAAGGCGTCGCGCGAGCTAGCTTGGGATTTTCTTGAACTTTGTGATGTGGATGGTAGGATCCCCGTCTTCTATCAGGTCACAGAAGAACGCATCAGTCTTTATGTTGATCTTGGATTGTCGCTAATGAAGCTAGGTGAGGAAGCATGCGTCCCACTTCTTGGATTTACACTGGAGGGCGGCAACAAGAAGAACCTCAGACGCGGTTACAAACAAGGCATAGATGCGGGGCTGAAGGTCGAAATTGTACAGCCTCCGATTGCAGACGAAGTAATGAACGAATTACGACGAATTTCGGAAGCATGGTTAGGCGAAAAAAAGACGGCTGAAAAAGGCTTTTCGCTTGGCAACTTTAATGAGTCTTACCTTCGCGGTGGTCCAATTGCCGTTGTCTATAAAGACAGGTCACCTGTAGCGTTTGCTAACTTATGGTATGGAGCCGATAATCACGAAATGTCGTTGGACTTGATGCGATTTTGTTCCAAAGCGCCCGAAGGGACCATGGAGTTCTTGTTCATCGAATTGATGCTTCGCGGTTCTTCGATGGGTTACAAATGGTTCAATCTTGGAATGGCTCCACTTTCCGGAATCGACTTGCAACCTTTAGCTCCCATTTGGTCACAGGCGGCAAGCTTTGCATTTCGACACGGAGAGCAATTCTATAATTTTAAAGGGTTGCGACAATACAAAGAGAAATTCCACCCTGAGTGGACGGCGAAGTACATTGCCTACCGACGAGGGTTAACAGTACCAGTAGTCTTGGCCAATATAACGACTCTGATATCGGGTGGAATCATTCGGACAATCACTCGATGATAGTTCGCATGATGACTGAGCGCGCTTCGGAGTGTTTACGACTCCAATTTAATAGTTAAAAAAGCTGGCGTCGTTTACGTTTGCTCAAAAGTCGAAGCGCGGATAGAACAGAATCGTATCTTAGGGTTTTCACGCTCCAACACTTTATCATCCCATTCTGACTGCAACAATATTGCGTCATGACCAAAGTGGTCGCAGACCAATTTTGCTGCGTAAGATAATTTTAGGTTTTTCGTCTCTTCGACAGTGGCATTGAACCACCTTGCCAACTTGTACGGACGCCAGCTAATGGACGTAGGAGCATTGTATTCTGACTCAAGTCGAAATCGGACGACATCGAATTGCAATTCGCCCACAGCTGCCAAAATCATTTCACGACGCGTTGCTTTTGATTCATAAAAGACTTGAATAGCTCCTTCCTCCACTAGCTGCTTGAGCCCTCGATCAAATTGCTTACGACGCGACGTGTCCGGACACTCCAGAACGGCGAAAAACTCCGGCGAAAATTGTGGCAGAGGTTCGAACTGGATGGTCGATCCCTGGCAAAGCGTGTCCCCGAGCTGAAACTCGCCGGGACAAACCACTCCTATGATGTCGCCCGGGAATGCCTCGTCCATCGTCTGACGATCTTGTCCAAAAATGCGTAACGCTCGCGGTATACGCAGTCGCTTACCACTTCTTGCTACAACCACTTCCATATCTCTCTGAAACTTGCCCGTACAGATTCTAAGAAAGGCAACGCGATCTCGATGCCTCGGGTCTAGATTCGCTTGGATCTTAAAGATGAAGCCGGAAAAATCAGGCCGGCTTGCCCGCAGCATACCCAAATTGCTGAGTCGATCACCTGGAGGTGGGCATAACTCTAGAAAACCTTTCAGGAAATGTTCGACACCAAAATTCGTTAAAGCACTTCCGAAAAATACGGGAGTCTGTTCGCCACGAAGGAACCGGGCTGCTTCAAGCTTAGCACCTGCCAGTCGCACTAAATCGACTTCTTCATGTGTCGTGTCCAGCAAGGTTCGAGAAAGCGTTTGAGTCAGATCATTTGTGGATTCCGAGCTGGCATCGTCGTAGTTTTCAGCAAAGTCAGACCACTGCTTTACCAAGGCAGATACTCTACGGTCATTATCTCGTTCGTTGAAAAGGTGAATATCGTCTTGGTTCAAATCAACGAATCCACGAAACCCCTTGCCGCTCCCCAATGGCCAATTCTGGGGGACGGGCTCGATCGAAAATTTCTTTTCAATCTCCGCGATGATCTCCAGGGGCGAGCGTCCCGGTCTGTCCACTTTATTTACAAATGTTATGACGGGGATTTTTCGCAATGCGCAAACTTTGAACAGCTTTTCGGTTTGCGACTCAATCCCTTTAGCCAAATCGATAACCATCACCGCAGCATCCGCAGCCATCAGCGTGCGATAGGTGTCTTCACTAAAATCATGGTGTCCAGGCGTGTCTAAAAGATTGATCTGGCAGCCTTGAAACTCAAAGGTGAGGACTGTTGAACTGACCGAAATTCCGCGTTGCTTTTCGAGTTCCATCCAATCGGAAGTTGCGGCTCGCTGCGATTTACGACCACGAACGGCTCCAGCAACCTCGATCGATCCTCCATAGAGCAACAGCTTTTCGGTCAGTGTCGTTTTGCCCGCGTCTGGGTGCGAAATAATAGCAAACGTGCGGCGTCGCTTGCGTTGTGCGTCGATCGCCATGTCGATGCCCAATAATGGTGGACTCAACGTTGAAACAATCTGGGCTGTCATTGGTTGGCGTATTTCTTGAGGGTATCGAGGGTTGTTTGTAATCGAGTCCAAGCGTTGAGCAAAGTCGACTCGCCTAGGTCGTCTATTTGCCTCACGTCGGTCGAAATCTCCTGCAAGAATTGGTTCCACTGCATTAAACATTTCGGAATCAATCTCATTCGTTCTTCGCACAAAGCAAACCGTTCGGTAGCTTTACGAAGCGCTTTTCGTTGCACCGAGCATGACGTTTCGTCCTCAGCCCGTGTCTTGGCAGTACATCTCAGCAGTTCCTCGCGAGCTTCGACCCACCGCGTCTCTGCAATGCGCTTCTCATTTGACCAATATTCGGGCAGTTCCTTGTCGAGCCATAAAGTAACTCGCTGGAACTGTTGCCGAATTTCGTCGGTTTGCTTGCGCGTGTCGTGGCGCAGTTTGCCAATCGACTCAATAAAGATCTCGATCGCTTCCAGACTCTTGACGTTCGCTTCAGCCATTGCCCCGTTGATACTCCTCGATCAATTCAGCTTTGCGCATAAGATACGGAACGTGCCGTTCACTCGTCTCAATCAATCGCACCAATTGCTTCATCTCCTTCTCAAAATCAGCGGAAAATTTCAAGTGCTCTTGGTCCCGCCAGGACGTTGCAAGCTGTTGCATCTGTTGCGACAGCTTACCGGATGCGTCTGCGAGCAAGCCTGAAAACCGTTTTAGTTGCATCGCAAAATTACGAAGCTGCTCCGGGTCAACGATCGCTTGTGCCATGTCTAACTCGATCCTGATAGTTGTTGCACGGTTGTATTTCGCTGTGCGGTAACTGCATCCACTCGTTCCACTCGTTCCCAAGCTCCGGCTTGGGAACGCACACTCTGTAAGCTCCGCTTACCGGCCCCTGTACTGTACAAGTAAGACCCCCCAACCCTTGGAACCGCCGACCGGGTGCGGCAGTAGCTGCATCGCGTCGAAGCAGAGCTTCGGGGACTGGCATTCCCAAGCTGGAGCTTGGGAATGAGAGTAGCTGGTTCCTGGGGACGAGAGTACCGACCGAACAAATCATGCAGGGAGGAACCGTTGGAAATGGTTCCCACTTAATTCTCGCCAATACAAAATAGGAACTCCTCTCGGTCCGTTCCGTTGAGTGTTGCAGCACGATAATAAATTCGGCTATCGCATATAACCAGCGTGGATAGTATTTGATCG
>JAYVBW010000040.1:0-1963 GCA_043750255.1 Pirellula sp. | reverse complement strand
CAGCCATAAATCTCCAAAGACTTTTACGGTTAATGAAGAAAAAAATAACCACGGTTACAAAATATCGCAGTGGTGTCGAGGTAGCACCATCGCTCATTGAAAAAATGCTGAAAGGCTCAAACTTTTCGACGCGAGAAAGCCTTCGCCACCGAAACCCAGATCGCGCCAATCATTTATCAACTAAACCAGCCTTTTCATCAGACCAGGGTGAGGCTCCCGCCAAGCTCGGATGCACCGGATTGAATTGCACTAGCCAAAACGCTCTAAGATGCTGACAATTCGAGACTTAAAGCATGCTTCCGAGGGTTCGAAACCCTAATGTTGAAATTGTGCAACATTCCATTTCGAACTCCAACAAAATTTTTAAACGAGCGACTTGTTAGTGGACAGAAAACTATTTGCATGGCTGCTGATCTGCATTTCGATGTTCTTGCTATTCAACAGTATGCAACGACAAAAAGAAATTGCACGGCTCGAGCAAGAAAAGCAGACTAAGCTCGGCGAGGAAACGAAAGAGAAAAAGAAGGCTCAATCGAAGGAAGCCGCAGAACGCTTGGCTGACAAAGATCCGGATTTCTCTTTGCCGCAGCAACCCCCACGTGAACGATTTACTTTGGGCAGCATGGACCCGAAGGATAATTATCAACTCCTGGTCACGCTCGACAATCAAGGCGCCGCAATTGAACGTATCGAGCTGATGGCCCAGAAGTCGCCGGGCATTTTTGAATACCGATCGCTTCATTCGAAGGAACGCGAGGGCTATCTCGGTTACCTAGCACTCACGGAAGCCACGTCGTCGCTCAATGTAAACTCGGTTCCAAAGGGATCAGCGGCTGCAAGCGCCAAGTGCAAGGAAAACCCAAGCTTGGTGGGATTGCTAACTGGCGACAAAATAGTCGGCTGGGAAGGGTTGGCTGGCTTTCCATCGATCGTCAAACTGGACAAACGTCTAAGCAACCAACCTGCTGGAAGAATTATCGAGCTAAAAGTCTTGCGTGAAATAACCACTGTTTCCGAGCCAGCGCAAGCCGAAGGTACATCACTCACTCAAGTCAATGAGACGGCAGTAAAGCAAAACGATGCACCCGTGATGGGGGCAGCCCCAGGGGGCACTGAGTTAACTTTCGAATGCATTCTTACCGAAAAGCCGCTCGATGTGCTACGTGCTGAGGATGATTTCAAAAAAGAACAAGTCCACGGCAACGACCCGGTCGCTTCTTGTGCGACGACCTTGGCTTCGGTCGATCAGTCCTCGATCGAAGACGGGGAGCGAACCATTCTTGGATTGGAGAATACGCTCAAAGGGCGATGGAAAGGCAAACCACTCGAAATGGCGGAGGGGATGGGAGTCGAGTTTTCCATACCTCTTCGTTCTTATTTAAAGCTGGCGGGCATCAAAGCCAACCTGGAATTGGTTAAGCAGTATCGGTTGATGCCTGCAAAATCGATCCAAGGCAAAAACGACCCGAGCACTCGACAACAGCACCTGGAACTGACCATTATCGTTCGTAATTTGGACGACGAAGCGCACACCGTCTCCATTCGACAAGAAGGGCTAAACGGCATTTCGCTTGAAGGATGGTGGTATCCGACCAAGATATCACCGTTCTTCTTTAGCGCTGCCGGTGCACGCGACGTAATCGTCAGCGATGGCTTTGCAAATCATTCTCTCTTTACAACTCGCAGTATTGTTTCGCATGCCAATAGTTCTACTGCGGAACCCGACATGTCATTGTTTGGCGCAGCAGATAGTTTGGCCAAACGCAGCATCAATTACATAGGATTGGACACTCAAACGTTTACGGCAGCAATGTTGCCAAGCCCAAGCGAGCCCTCGTCCCTGCAGGACCTGAAACGCGGGAAAGCGACTGTCCTTAATTCGGTTTACGCCGATTCGAACAAACTCCCGTCCTCGAAACAACAGGCCACGAATGTCGGTTTCTGGTTCGAATCAGATGCCGCG
>JAYVBW010000039.1:0-2066 GCA_043750255.1 Pirellula sp. | reverse complement strand
CGATCACTTACTATCAAGGCACCCCAACTACACTCGGGGAAATTACGACAAATATTCATGCGAGTAGTAATCTGGGATTGATTTTCTTTGGAGTCCTGTTCCTGGTAATCCTAGTAACGAATTATTCTGTTCGCGGATTAGCTTCTGGAATTGTGATTCTAGGGTTGGTGCTTTCCTTTGTATTGCTTCTCTATTTCAACCAGTGGGAAAACGTATTTGGGTGGTTGCTAAGTCACAAAATCTACCTCAATTTAGGTGCCTACTTTTGGTTCTCAAACCTGATGCTCGGAATGTGGCTTATCGTCGTTTTTGGTTTAGACCGATTTAGTTATTGGGAGATTGATCCTGGCCAACTAACTCGTGATTCACTTTTTTCCTCAGGCTCGAAAAGCTACAACACGCAAGGCATGACATTGGAAAAACATCAGGACGACCTGTTTCGGCATTGGCTTCTCGGTCTGGGGTCAGGTGACTTGCAGGTTAAAACATCTGGCGCGTCTCGCGAGCAAATCGACATCACGAACGTACTCTTTGTGGGCCATAAGATTTTAGCAATGCAAAAACTGATAGCAGAAGTGCCCGAAGAGTAACGGCAACACGACGCAGGCCACAAATACTTTCCAGCAGAGTTGTTTCGCCTCGCCCCGTTGTCCCCATCAAAACAGCATTCTCACCCGATTCGATCTGAAACGAGATTCTCGGGAGCACGAACGCCCCGCTCTTGACCGATACGTTTCGAAGCTCGATCACGAAGCCAATCCTGTCCCAAGAACACGCAAGACCAAAAGCACAACGACAGCCAGCATCACCATCAACAGCGACACGGCAACTGCTGCTTCGAGACCACCAATCCTAACAAAACCATCGTTTGTCGATTCATAGCGGGTACTCCATGAAAATCATTGTTATTTTTTTCTTCCTGGAGGAATCGTTAAAAGCGATGGCAACAAGGGAGTCCGTTGCAGTGTTGTCACTGTGGGGGGCGTTTCACCATCCTCGCCGAATAGTTCTCGATTCCAATCGGTGGACAGTAATAAATCGAAGCCAGGGTTGCGTTCTTTAACTTGACAAGAACAGGCGCCGCAAAGAAACATCGTCAGATCTTCGATGAGGCTGGCGTTTAACTGTTTTGCCGGTATCACTTCTAATGCTCTTCCTCGTCCGAACACCGGTGCAACTAAAGGTTCGTCCTTTTCGCTTGCTTCGAATCCCAATATGAGCTTAATCAGCAACATGCGCAGTGGCCTTGGCAATATAGCATCAATGATGAAACCAATATGTATCCACATCCGGTGGGAACTCCTTTTTTACCTCGCCCGTTTTGGGGACGCCACAAAAGAAGTGCAAAGCGGGCGATAACACTCGCGATTATCGCATATTTTTCGCTTAGCCGTGTCAGAATTGCCCATCGCGGAGAATAAAAAATTCTGGCTGAGCAAAACAGGATTGGGAAATGCGAACTGCGGTTGCTACCTTCGAAGCCCGACGGCTTCGAATAAATCTAACGTTGCCAGCGGACGTGTGCATGCAAAGACCTCGCCAGCTGCACAGCCAGCAGCCGCACCGGCTGCAATTGCTAAACCTCGTATTCGATCGTAAACGTGTGCTTTAACGGGTGGAAATTGTGTCGCATAGCACGCGATGCTCGCGATTTTCTTTTCAAGGGTTTTGCTGATGTCGACGGTAATCTGACTATCCGATCCTACCATGGCTGCAGGTTCGAATTGCAACCGAAAGTACAACTGTCGCTCGATAGTATGTACTGGGAGCCCATCAAATACATCATCCCACTTGGTCAGACGTGAATAGAAAACGGCGGCATCGGTAATTTGCATCGCTTGATAGTGGTCAGGTGACGCCATCGGCGTCTTGTTGCCAAAGCCGATTACCATCTTTGGACGATAACGACGAAATTCTTTCGCAAGTGCAACACGTTCTTCAAAACCATCCATCAATCGTCGATTGGTGAAGTCCAAAATCTTGCGAACGTGTACGCCCAGGGTGTGGGCTGCGGCCATCGCTTCGACTCGTCGCACGTCCGGAGATGGACTCAATGGAGTTGGTTC
>JAYVBW010000038.1:0-5566 GCA_043750255.1 Pirellula sp. | reverse complement strand
GTGGCGTTCGCGGTGAAGCTTTCGTGATGGCTAGATTTGATACGTATACAGTGGGCTCCCAGGTGCTTGCCTTGCCAGCAAATCTTCGATTTGCGAAATCGAATTCGAGCGACAGTTACGTTGACAATTTAGTGAATGATAAATTGCAAAAGCTTCGTCTGCCTTCTAGCGGTATTTGTGCGGACGATGAGTTTGTACGCCGCACCACCATCGACATTACTGGACTTCTGCCGTCGGAGGAGGAAACGGCGGCATTTCTTGTTAGCACTGAACCGGACAAACGCAGTAAGTGGATCGACGCGTTGCTGGAACGGAAGGAGTTCAGCGAGATTTGGGCCATGAAATGGGCCGACCTACTCATGATCAAGAGCAAGAACGACGTTAGCTACAAAGCCGCCTACCTCTATAACAATTGGCTCACCAACAAGATCGCTTCCAATACTCCGATCGATCAAATTGTTAGGGAGTTATTGACCGCAACGGGTGGGACGTTTCAAAACCCAGCCACCAATTTTTACCAAGTCGAATTGGATCGATTGAAACTGGCGGAAAACGTGGCACAGACTTTCATGGGCATTCGAACCCAATGCGCTCAGTGCCATAACCATCCGTTCGATCGCTGGACCATGAATGACTACTACGGATTTAACGCTTTCTTTTCACAAGTGGGTCGCAAGCAAAGCGAAGACTACCGACAGTTGTTGATTTTCAATAGTGGTGGCGGTGACGTCAAGCATCCGATTGGCGGCGCGGTCGTGCAACCTAAATTCCTCGGGGGGCCGACACCTGACGTGAACGGCAAAGACCGCAGAGTTGTCTTAGCAGACTGGATCACTAGCACTGACAACCCCTATTTCGCCAAGAGTATTTCCAACCGAATTTGGGCTCATTTTACTGGAGTGGGAATCGTCAACCCCATTGATGATTTTCGAGCCAGCAACCCACCGAGCAATCCAGAGCTATTGGATGAGCTTGCAAAGCGATTGGTTGAATACAAATTTGACACCAAACGTTTGGTACGCGACATTTGCAATTCTATGACCTACCAACGCTCCTGTTCTCCCAATGAAAAGAACCAGCAGGACGAACGAAACTATTCGCATGCTAGCGTCCGAAGAATTCCATCCGAGAGCATGCTGGATTGCCTTTCTCAAGTGACTGAAACGAAGGACAAGTTTCGTGGTCTTCCAATCGGTGCAAGAGCCGTTCAAATCGCTGACGGGGCAACAAGCAATTATTTCCTGACTTCCTTTGGCAGAAGTGCTAGAACAACTGTTTGCGCCGATGAAGCGACCACCGATCCATCGTTGTCGCAAGCGCTGCATTTGATTAACGGCAGTGTTACGAGCGGCAAAATAACCCAAGGGGCGTTGCTGAAAAAGTGGAAAGAACTGGGGCTGAACAAGGAGGCGGTTATCGAAAAAATATACGCCCGCTGCTTGAGCAGAAAGCCAACCGAATCGGAACGTGCCAACTTGATCAAGTTGATTGCGGACTCACCCAACGAGGACCAGGGATTGCATGACGTCTTCTGGGCAATTTTGAACAGCCGAGAATTCATTTTTAATCACTAGAAATTGCACAGAATCGTAGAAGGCAATCGCACAATCAAAGCGCACACTCGCTTCCAGCAACCATTACTCCATGAACCAACGCTGATAAACCAACGCTGATGAATTACCGCAACTCAAAATCAACTCGTGCGCACCTTATCGTTCTCAATTGCTTGGCGATATCGACCTTCGTTGCAAGTGTTTTGCCAACCTACAGCCTAGTTATGGCGGCCGATGAACCAGTGAAAATCACTTACGAAGATCACATCAAGCCGATCTTCCGGGAGCATTGCACTTCGTGCCATAACTCAAACGACAAGAAAAGCGGATTGGCGCTGGATTCGTACCCGGCGGTGTTGACTGGCGGCAGTGGCGGCGAAGTAGTCGCGGCGGGAGATCTGGATTCATCCAGAGTGTTTGCTCTAATCGCTCATAAAGAGCAGCCGTTCATGCCGCCGAAACAAGACATGATTCCACAGGCAAAAGTGGATTTGCTCAAAGTTTGGATCGAGCAAGGGATGCCAGAGAATAGCGGTTCGGCGATTAAAAAACCGAAAACCAACGCGGCTGCCTTAGGGATAGTCTCTGCGGCGAGACCCGAAGGTGCACCACCCATGCCGGTCTCCATGATTAAGCAAACGCCATTCTTTACGCAGCGTGCAGCCACCATTTCAGCGCTGGCTGCTAGTCCATGGTCACCACTGGTGGCCGTCGGAGGGCAAATGCAGGTAGCGCTTTACCATAGTGAAACCGGACAATTGCAGGGAATTATTCCTTTTCCCGAAGGAGAGCCGCAGTCAATTACCTTTTCCCGCGATGGACGTTTGATATTGATCGCCGGAGGCCGGCATAGCGCATCGGGTTGTGCAGCTCTTTATGAGATAGCCACTGGTAATCGCATAGCTCGTGTGGGCGACGAACTGGATATCGCTTTTGCTGCGGATATCAGTGACGACAATCAATTGATTGCGGTGGCTGGTCCGCAAAAGATGGTTCGCGTCTTTGAGACTTTATCAGGCAACTTGAAATACGAACAAAAGAAGCATACAGACTGGATTTATTGTGTCCGGTTTAGTCCAGACGGCCTGCTGTTGGCTACGGCAGATCGGGCAAGCGGATTGGTGGTTTGGGAGACACAGACAGGACGGCTTTTTCAAGAATTTTCAGGGCACAAGGGGGAAATTCGATCGATCGCTTGGCGGCCGGATTCCCTCGCTCTTATTAGCGCCTCATTCGACGGCACGCTTAAAATGTGGGATATGAACGAGGGGAAACTTATCAAATCTTGGGATGCCCATGGTGGCGGTGTCGCTGCGGTCGCCGTTTGTAATGACGGGACAATGGTTTCTACTGGACGAGATAATAAGGTTAAAGTTTGGGATGGAACAGGCAATGCTGCTGGCGAAATGCCCCCGCTGGTTGAGGCAGGTCAGGAGGTCGCTATTACAGTGGATAGCAAACAAATAGTCGCGGGTGATTGGGCTGGGAATGTCCGTATGTGGCAGCGAGCTAATCCCAAGGACGAAAAGTCCCTTGTTGCAAACCCAGTTCCGTTGGAACAGTCTTTGGCAGCGGCCCAGCAGCAACTTAGCCAAGCCCAAGCGGTAGCGCAAACAGCCCAAACAGAATTCGTTTCTTTGCAGACGCAACAAGCTGCGGCCCAGAAACTACTTACGGAGCTTCAATCGCAAATCGCGTCCGCGACAACCGACTTGAAGCTGGTCTCGGAACAATCAGCCCAATTCAAAATCCAGTCCGACGCTCTCGTAGCTCAACTGGCTGCGAAAGCGGCTGAGTTCGTTACAGTCCAAGCGTCAAAAACCGAGAAGAACAACCAACTGAGCGCCGCGGTAGCGGCTAAAAAACTAGCAGACGACACAATTGCAGTATTGCAAACGCAACGTATCGCGCAAGGTGCGGATGCAGCAAATATTGACGCGCAGATTGCGACTCAAACCGTTTTTTCGCAAGCTCAAGCGGCGGCGGAAGCGAAATTCCAAACCGAGTTGCAAGCGATCAATTCTGACTTTCTGGCGCGTGAAAAAATGAATGCAGACACGAAAGTTGCGTTCGATGCCAAAAACGGTGAGTATGTCGCAGCCGCAACAAAAATCCAACAAATAATTGCAATAAAAACCGCTTCGGAACCGCGAGTTGAACCCGCCAATATTGCGTTGAAAGCAGTTAATGACGCGTTTGCTGTAGGTAAATTAAAGATCGACGCTGCGAATAGTTCTGTCGCAGAGGCCCAGTCGCAGGTAAGTACGATTCAGGCGGATATTGGCAAGTTTGTCGCTTTCCCGACTGATCTGGCGGCCAAAAGAGTCGCCATCGAACAAGCTATTGCGACCACATCGGCGCAAGTCGAACCTGCTGTAACCCTCATCGCAGCAACGAAAACACAAATCGAGGCAACCAGTGGCGAGGTAGCAAAACTCGAGCAGCAGTTGGCGGCACTTCAAGCGTTGATCTCAAATGAGCAAACAAAGCGAACAACACTTCAATCCGAAGTGACCGCCAAACAGCAAGCCGTTGATGCGATCCGAGTTCAGATTCAACAGAGCGAGGCGGAACTTGCCAATGCAGCCATGCAACAGCAACTCTTTGAAAAGGCCTTCGTCAAGAAATAGGCGGAGGTCCGACCCCTTTCCTTACTATTCATTAGCCGTTGGGCGCTAGCCCACGGTTGTCACCTACACCACAACCGGAGGCTAGCGCCTTCCGGCTAATCATCGATTTCCCCGTGAATAATCTCCACATCTCGGCAAAGATGGATCGACTCAAGTATTGCTTACGAATGGTAGGCACTGAGTCCATCGCTGCGACTGAAAGTTTCGGCCGAGTTACAGCTCAAAACATTAACGCCTTTCGAGACAGTCCGTCAACCGATGTCTCTGCGGTGGACGGTTACGCAATTCGTATTTCGGATATGGATGGAAACGCATTACCCGTAACCGACACGGCCACCGCTGGCTCAGCTCCTCTCGAGCTCGATACCAAGTCCGCCATCCGGGTCTTTACCGGCGGTCCCGTTCCGCCACAAGCAGAGTGCGTCGTCCGACGCGAAGACTGCCAGGAATCGACTTCTTATGTGAAAATTATAGTACCGAAACAATCGATCGCATTAGGGCAAAACATCCGGCGTCAAGGCGAGAATGTTCGAGCTGGAGCTACCGTTACTCCAACCGGTTCACTATTGTCAGCCTGTCCATTCGCGGGAGCCATGACATTCTTGTCCTCAGCTACCATTGAGGTCTTTAAGAAAGTTCGAATCGGAATTATCAACACGGGAGATGAACTGATCGAGTTCGGGCAACCAATCGAACCTTGGCAAATTCGAGATTCCAACGGGCCATTCCTCGAGTCTAGTCTAGCAAGTCACTCATGGGTCCAAACCGAACGATCAAGGGTTTCGGATCAACGTGACCAAACCGAACAGGCGATTCGCAGCAGACTACGCCAATGCAATGTGCTTTTACTCACGGGTGGCGTTTCGATGGGAGACACCGACTACGTTCCGGACTCGATCCGCTCTGCTGGCGGCCAAGTCGTTTTTCATCGAATTTCGATTCGCCCTGGCCGACCATTGCTGGGTGCGTATGGACCAGAGGGCCAACTCATCCTTGGGCTACCTGGAAATCCGTTAAGCGTCGCCGTTACATTCCGTCGATACGCCATGGAAATGATTCGGCATGTTGGTGGCTTTGCTCGTTCCGAGCCCGTGCCGTTGATGCAACTTGAGACGAGCGACACCAAGACCAGCGACTTAACATGGTTTCGACTCGTTTCTTTGAGGGACGATGGCCGATTGTCGCTTGTATCAAGTCAAGGTTCCGGTGATATTGCATCGCTCATTCAATCGAGCGGATTTGTGGAGATCCCGCCCAATAGCTTGGCTGCTGGAACGAGATCGTTCTATGCGTGGTAACGGTGAGTCCGTGACTTGGTAATCTTAAAGCAAAGTTTCGCAACGTGATCCAAAGCATTTTACCAAAACGCCAGCTCGGCAAAAC
>JAYVBW010000037.1:0-12603 GCA_043750255.1 Pirellula sp. | reverse complement strand
CCAATGACACCACATCCTCTAAACAGGTTGCTCCGCAAGCCGATGCAAATCCTGTGGACCCGCCACTCGATCCTTCAGTGGACGTCGAGAAATTGTTGGCTGCCCGATTGCCGGCTGACGAATTGAACGTGGGTTGGGTTCGGCTATTCGATGGCCAATCGCTAATGGGCTGGCGTAATACGGGCAATGCCAATTGGAGGGTCGAAGAAAGCGTGTTGGTTGCAACCGAGGGTGATGCTGGGCTTCTCTGTACCTCCGTCCGATTTTCTGATTTCGAACTGATGTTGGAGTACAAAGGAGCAGACAAAACGAACAGCGGGGTGTTTTTGCGAACTCCGTCGGTCCCAACCGATCCAACCAAAGACTGCTATGAATTGAATATCGCACCGCCAGACAACCCATTTCCAACTGGTTCACTTGTGGGTCGAGTTAAGGTGAACGATCAAGTCGATGAACCGGAATCAGGGGAGTGGCATACATTACATGCGATGGTGGATCGGGAACACGTGCAATCCTGGGTAAACGGCCAGCTATCCGCCGACTATATCGATACAACCGGTTTGACAGCCGGATTCATTGGTTTGCAGTTTCGAGAGGGCTCGATTCGCTTTCGCAACGTCAAGGTTCGACCCATCACCTACGCCATCTTGCCAACCATGGACCTGAAGGAGTTTAATTCCCCCGATGGCAATATGAAAGCGGAACTCAACGATGAAGGATCGTTGACATTGATCGGTGGGAAAGGTCACATCGAACTGCTGCAACCGCATGCAAACTGTTGTCTGCAATTCGCCGTTCATACGCTTGCTGAAAACGTCAACTCGGGTCTGTTCTTCCGTTGTATTCCCGGCGAGGATATGAATGGCTATGAATGCCAAGTTCATCACGGATTTAAGGAGGATCGGCGTCGACCGGTGGATGCGGGGATGGGTGCCATCTTCAGAAGGCAAAACGCAAGGGCGGTTCTTTCGGAGTCAACCGACAAAACGTTTCTCACTATAGTCGCTGACGGAAACTTGTTTAGCACTTGGGTAAACGGCGTTCAAGTCGTGGATTGGCAAGACACCCGATCTCCAAACGAAAACCCTCGCAAGGGTCTTCGAACCGAAGCGGGGACAATTATGTTGCAAGCCCACGATGCAGACTGCAAAGTGCGGTTCGACAGCTTAAGCATCTGCCCATTGCCCTAAGGATAAGGCTATTTCGAGCGAGTGGTCCGTGAACATAAAACGCGTTGCGATGCGTTGTGAACGCCTCAGAATTCTTCGACCGCTTCGAGCCAGCATTGCATCGCTTGATCTGCTGCGATGATTTCATGGATGGCCCATTTCGCATCGTCGACTGGCATCAAGTACCTTGGTCCGTGGATACAACGCAGTTCATTTGCGTCGATGGAATTGGATGTGTCCATGTTCAACACATGAACCCAAGGCTTGCTGCAATCCTCCCAGAGCACAGTGGTTGGGTCAGGCGATGCTACAGCCGCGATGGTTAGTTTGTGTGAAGTCATGACCGCCAGAGAGGACTTGTTTTCGACCATAACGTTCTCGGCAAGTTGGTGTGGGTTTGCCGTGCACCAGTTAATGTTCACTTGTTCGTGGCCTGCGGCAATTGCAAACTCTCTTTGCAATCGAGACAACTGGTCGTCGTCTTGGCAAATCACGCGGATGGCTGAGTTGTTGTAGAGGGAGCAATTTAGGTGATCTTTGAGCTTAGAAATACTCCAGCCCGTAACTGGATCGATCCAATCGGGCACGATTTCATAAGCGGGCACAACAACAAATGTCCTCATGCACATGCGAGGATGTGGAATCTTGAGATGCGGAGTCCAGATGCGTTGCTGGTCATACAGCAACAGGTCGATGTCGATGCGTCTCGCTTCCCATCGCAATTGACGTTGGCGTCCCAGTGTCGATTCAATTCCCTTGATTGTTTCCCAAACTTCCCAAATGGAGCGATCGGTTTGGATCGCAGCGACTGCATTCAGGAAATCGCCTTGGCCGTCCGGACCGCCAACCGGCGGCGTTCGGTACAGTTGGCTCAGTAGCAGATTTGAGGAACCAAACGAATCGGCTAGCAGTCGCTTTGCAGCCTGCATCGATTCACGCACGTTTCCGAGGTTTGCACCAAGACTGATCAGAGTTCTCGGCATCCGAACACATTTCTACGGCTTTTTGGCGATTTCTAATTTATCGACAAACCAGTTGACCGTCGTTTTTGTCTTGTCGTATTTTGTACAGTTCTTTCGAACGAAGACGGAATAGAACGGAGGATTGGTCTGCCCCTCGTCTTTGTACATGAGTTTGTAGGTATGAGCATCCTTTGCTCCGTATTCGGATTCGACTGTCACAAAGATCCATTTCGGCGGATTCTTACGTCCGCTGATGTCCCTGTGCGCAGGATCCTCACGCAATCGTTTCATGGCTTTCACGGTTGGTGATTCAGGTTCAGCCCCAGGCATCGCTTCACTCGCTTCGGGCGGAAAGCCAACGAGAAAGAAGACTCGATCCAGATCGTTCTTGGATAAATTTTCTAAGTAAGTTTCCGAAATTTTGCAAGCCTGCGTGAGTTCATAGTTGTTTTCGATCGCATGGTAGAACTGCCGATAGGAGGCGGAGGTTGTTGCAATCACTACTGCAAGGAACCCCAGAGTTCTTGACAAGAAACTTAGCTGGAATCTTTTGGCAAGGATCAGAACCGCAGCCCCAAGGGTCCCACCTAGGATTGTAACCGGCATCATCTGGACATATTGAAGCGAAAAAATCCCTGCCAACGCAAGAAAGAAACCAATCAGCGACATGACCGAAAAATTAGTCGAATCGCGTACTTCTTCGGATTCGGCAGTAAGATAAGTTTCGCTCATGGGTACTTGGGTTGGGGTTGGATTGAGCAATAAGGTTGATTGGAGCAGTTGATTGGAGCAATAGAATAGCCGCGATCGCTCAGTTCATCTAGCATCGATTTGCCAGCTTGAAGGGCCTTTACGATCTAAACACCAACGCGGTTCGACGAATCCCATAAGCCTCGTAAATTAGGATCGGGGAGGGGAGAAGAGTTTGCGGAACCGTAGTCCGCAGGCCGTGTCAGCGGTTTAACGGCGAGCTGTTGAGGACGTCAGTTGGCCGTTTGTCCAAAACCGACAGTGACGGAATTTTGCAGGAAATAGCAATAAACGGTCATGAAACGAAGTATTTTCGCCATTAAGTGACTGCGTGGCGTTGAAAATTAGGAAAAAGTGACGCATACTGGAAGCAGTGCGACGTTTTTCATTCATCTTTTCATTCATCTTTTTTTAACTTCCACAGCCCTCGGAATCGATTCTCACTCTCCAGTCGATTCGCACTCTCCGTTGTTGTCTATGATCCCCTCCAATCACTTGAACGGATCGGTTGTCCGACGAGTCAAACTGCGCGAACTGATTCGCGAGCATGGCTTCGTTTCGATACCGGACCTGCGGGACGCGATGGAAGTTAGCGAATCCACGATTCGCCGTGATCTGGAAGCGCTTGAGGATTCAGGCGAAGCCAAACGGACGCATGGGGGCGTGTTCTCAACCGGGCCGACGACTGCCGTGAAGCAGTTTGAATCCAAAAAGAACCCGGGACAATGGGAAAAGAAACGCAGCATCGCCGAATCCGCAGCCAGTCTCATTGACGACCATGACACGCTCCTGCTCGATGGTGGCAGCACGACTTACGAGCTTGCCAGGCAACTCATTGGTCGTCCGCTGCAGATCGTGACCAACTCGTTACCTGTTGCAAACCTTTTTTCATCGTGCGACTCGGTCGATTTAGTTCTGTTAGGTGGGGCTCTCCATCACAGGACCGGCGTAACGCTGGGCAGTTTTGCAAATCAAATGCTCCAGTCGATCAACGTCCAAAAGGCTTTTTTGAGTGTTGCCGGTATCAACGTAAGAGGTTTTTACAACAGCAACATGCTTTTGGTTGAAACCGAGCGGGCAATGATGCAATGTGCCGATCGGACGATTATCGTAGCGGATAGTTCCAAATTTGGCCGATCCAGCTTGGCTCATTTATGTGAATGGTCCCATGTCCACACGCTCGTAGCCGATGATGAATTGAATGAAAAATGGCGAAGGCAAGTTGAGGAATCCAGTGTCCATCTGATCCTTGCAAGCTCAGCCTCCTCGCAACAAGAAGATGCGTCTGAGTACCTGGCCGAAATCCAAACTACAACCAACGTAACCACATCGTGAATTCAGCCGTCCAAAACCTAGACCCGCGAATCGTAGAATCATTGGTAAGAGCCGCCGTGGAACGAGCGCTCGGCGGCGGAACCAGTATCTCTTCCGTGGCAGACGCCAACAAACCGAATTTAGTGGTTAGCATCTCCGCTCGTCACATCCATCTAACCGACGAGCATGTCGAAAAGCTCTTTGGGCCGGGGAAAAAACTGACGCCGGAAAAAGGGCTATATCAAGATGGGTTCTTTGCCGCTGCAGAGACCGTCATGATCGTCGGTCCGCGCCGCCGAATGTTGCCCAACGTTCGTGTACTTGGCCCGACTCGCAAAGCCAGCCAAGTGGAATTAGCGACTACCGACGCCATTTCGCTCGGTATCGACGCGCCGGTTCGTCACAGTGGCGATATCGCTGGCACACCAGGCTGTGTACTAGTCGGCCCTGCGGGTGCCGTCGAATTAACCCAAGGTGTAATTCGGGCTGCTCGCCATGTTCACATGGGGCCTCGCGATACGGCGTTTTACGGCGTTAAGAATGGTGATTTCATGTCCCTGAGCGTCAAGTCGCATCACTGTTCTATCCTGTTCGAAGATCTGCTGGTGCGAGAAGACACGCATATCAAACTCGAGGTGCACATCGATACCGACGAGGGGAACGCTTGCGACTTGGATAGAGCTCTTTCGATTGAGCTCAAGAGACAACAACCCTGCAAATGTAGTGACCATTAAATGAGCAGTAGGCGTTAGCCGCGATTGCAAAAGTAACGAATAAATAGACGCGGCTAGCGCCTGCGGCTCAAAATACCACATGTTTTACCTACCTAGTTTCCTTCCATTTTGGAGAAAGTTTTTATGGCAAAAGTGAATGAAGCGCTCGGCATGATCGAGACGAAAGGCTTTATCGCCTTGATCGAAGCGGTCGACGCAATGATGAAGGCCGCGAACGTCAAGTTCCTCGGCTGGGACAAAGTCGGCAGCGGATTGGTTTCGGCGTTCGTCAGCGGCGATGTCGCAGCGGTCAAAGCAGCCACCGATGCAGGCGCCGCAGCTGCAGGACGCATCGGACAAGTCATGAGCGTCCAAGTGATCGCTCGTCCGCACGATGATCTATACAAAGTTCTCAAAATCAATGCACCATCCGCTTCGGCTGAGTAGTGCGAAATTCGATTATCCAGCAAGACCGGCTGGACAACTAAATACAGATCCAGCCCGGGAGGCTGGACCCACTTACCAATTCCTACATCAACACGAGTTTACGTAACATGCAAAATGCAATTGGAATGATCGAAACCAAGGGCCTCTTGGCCTTGATCGAAGCAACGGACGCCATGGCCAAGGCGGCTAACGTCGAAATTGTCAAGCGAGTCGATATCGGCGGTGCCTACGTGACCACCATGGTCAGCGGCGATGTCGGCAGCGTCCGAGCAGCAGTCGAAGCGGGTGCCGCAGCCGCATCGCAAGTGGGTGAGTTGGTTAGCAGCCACATCATCCCTCGCCCTGCCGAGGGTCTTGTTGCCGCTTTCTTTAAGTAATCGTTCGTAACGGAGTGACACATCAGCCATGAAGGTTCTCGTTGCCAATTTAGGCTCAACCAGTTTCAAATACCGTTTGTTCGATATGTCCAACGAGCGACAGCTCGCACGCGGCGGTGTCGAACGCATTGGTTCACCCGAGAGTCGCTGCTTCGTTGAGATCGGTGAATATCGCGGTGAGTTGACTCAGTCGGTTCCAAATCATGGTACTGCGGTCGATGCTTGTATCTCTCAGTTGACGCACTCGACCCATGGTTGCTTGCAAAACGCATCGGAGATAAGTGCCATCGGCTTCAAAGCGGTCCACGGTGGTCGCCTGTCCGGTGTTCAACGGATCGATGAAAAGGTTTTGGCTGCGATGGATGAGATGAATTCGGTCGCTCCGGCACACAACCCGCCTTACATGGCCGCGATGAAACAGCTTGCTAGCATGTCCTCGTATATCCCATTGGTAGCCGCCTTCGAAACGGATTTCCATCAGACAATTCCTGAGGCTTGGAAACGCTATGCCATCCCGGCGAACATTGCCAATGCGCTACCGATCCGACGTTGGGGATTCCATGGTGCCTCGCATCGGTACATCGGCTGGCGAACGGCTCAATTGATGGGGCGTTCGGACGCTCGGATCATTTCGTGCCATCTCGGAGGTAGCTCGTCGTTGTGCGCCATTCGTAACGGAAAGAGCATGGCAACCTCGATGGGAATGAGTCCTCAATCCGGCTTGCCTCAAAACAACCGTGTTGGAGATCTCGATCCCTATAGCCTGCCGCTCATGATGGAACATACCGGTTTGACACTAGAACGTTTACTGCATTTGCTTTCGACTCAAGCAGGCTTGTTAGGCTTATCGAATGGATTGTCGGGCGACGTTCGCGATCTGGAAAAAGCTTCGGAGGCGGGCAATAGCGATGCAAAACTAGCCCTCGATGTCTATGTTGCAGACATCCGACGACAGATCGGGGGCATGCTGATGGCATTGGGAGGAGTAGACGCAATCGTCTTCACCGGTGGTATCGGCGAAAATGGAGTAGGCATTCGTGAAGCCGTCTGTCATGGACTTGGGGATCTCGGAATTGGCTTGTCCGCAACAAGCAACGCTAGTGGGTTAATCGAGCGTCGAATCGACGACTCCCAAGGCAAGGTCCAAATTTGGATCGTGCCTACCAACGAAGAATTGATTGTGGCTCGCCAAACGGTCGCCGCTATCCAAAGTTAAGAACCGGCATGCGGGCTATACCGCAAGCTTAGTCATCACAAGAGACAGCACTATGTTCGTTGCGAAAGTCACAGGAGCAGTTGTCTCCACACAAAAGGTGGAAACGATGGTCGGCCAAAAGCTGCTCGTCGTCGAACCCTTTCGTCTGGAGCCTAACAAACGTTCGGAGTTGGTTACCACCGGCCGAACGTTTATTGCAGTTGACACTCTCGGTGCAGGGGTCGGCGACATGGTTCTCATCACTCAAGGCAGCAGTGCTCGATTCACACCGGAAACGAGCAAGCTACCCGTCGACTGTGTCATCATAGGCATCGTCGACACTGTTCATATCGAAAAAAACAACGTTTACAAACGTCAATAAGAGCGTCGCAAAATACCTATGCAAATCAACGAAAATCTTATACGCACTGTTGTTGAACAAGTCCTCAGCGAAGTTCGAAACAAGCAAACTTCGCAGAGCTCAACGACCGCATCCACCGGATCCACCAGTTCGGCGATGGGCCGACACGGCCTGTTCAACAACGTCGATGACGCTGTTCGAGCAGCCCGGACCGCGTTCGAGCAACTCCGCGAACGCACCATCGCCGACCGGCGCCGTATTATCGACCACATTCGCCGAATCTCAATCGACAACTGCGTCGAGCTCGGGACGATGGAGATGGAGGAGACCAAGGTGGGCAGACTGGAGCACAAGATCGCGAAACTCAAAACACTTGGCGAAAAGACTCCGGGCGTCGAGTTCCTAAAAACCGAGTGTTTCAGCGGTGACTACGGTCTAGCCGTTATCGAGCATGCACCGTTCGGAGTGATCGGTGCCATCACGCCGGTAACCCATTCGCTACCTACGATTACAGGCAACGCAGTTAGCATGATCGCTGGCGGCAACTCGCTCGTAGTCAATCCACATCCGAGCGGCAAAAAAGTTGCTGCCGAAGGGGTGCGTCGATTCAATCAAGCGATCTATGCAGACCTTGGAATCGACAACCTAATTTCTCTCATTTGCGAACCTACACTTGAGACCGCACAACAGCTTTTCAAGCACCGCAGCATCGCATTGATTTGCGTTACCGGTGGACCGGCAGTCGCTCGAGCCGCACTCAACAGCGGCAAACGAGCAGTCGTTGCTGGCCCCGGCAATCCGCCAGTTGTCGTGGATGAAACAGCCGACCTCGACTTGGCCGCCCGATGCATTATTCAAGGGGCCGCATACGATAATAATTTACTCTGTATCGCTGAAAAAGAAGTCTTTGTAGTGGGAAGTGTTTTTGATGCGATGATGTCGGCCATGGAGCGAGCTGGGGCGGTGCGATTGTCGGCCACCGAAGTCGATAGACTGACCCAAGCTGCCTTGCAACCTGTCGGTGAGGGTACGGATAAACACTATGCAGCTCGAAAAGAGCTTTTAGGCCAAGATGCTATCAAGTTGGCCGCTGCAGCCGGTCGCACGATCGATTCCAAGGTCGAACTATTGTATGGCGAAACCACTTCGGACCATCCATTTGTTCACACCGAGCAAATGATGCCGTTCGTGCCCTTCGTTCGCTGCCGCGACTTTGATGAAGCGGTTCGATTGGCTCAGCAAGCCGAACACGGTTACCGCCACACCAGTATCATTCATTCTCGCAATGTTCGAAACATGACCAAAATGGCTCGCGTCATGGACACGACCTTGTTTGTGAAAAATGGTCCATGCATGGCGTCGCTGGGTTTAGGCGGTGAGGGTTATCTATCGTTCTCAATCGCTGGCCCAACGGGCGAAGGAGTGACGACTCCGTTGACGTTTACGAGAGAACGGCGTTGCTCATTGATCGAAGACCTACACGTGCTTGGAGGAACAAGTAACCTCTAGACAATGTGGCCGTTCGCTCCGCGAACGTACCCGTTCTGCTTATCCAAACCAATACACAATCGCATCCATTAGATGTAAAATCACTCCACAAAAAAACACGACCGTTCGCGGAGCGAACGTCCACAATCATCATGCAAACAGCACTAGTACTAGGAAACGCGACCTCGACTGTCAAACATCCAAGCTTGGAGAACCTCAAGCTTTTGGTCTGCCAGCCGTTGCTAGCGGATGGCAAGACGCCAGATGGACCACCGTTGATTGCCGTCGATCATCTAGGAGCCGGACGTGGCGAAACAGTCATGCTCACCAGCGATGGTGGTGCTGTGCGAGAAACGTTCGGGGTCGAGAACAGCCCTATTCGCTGGTCCGTCCTCGGACTGATTGATGCACAAAAATAATTCGACCATTCCACGCGCGCCAACGGACCTAGTGAAACATCGAAACGAAAAAATGGGGTTAAACTGAGCCGCAGGCGCTAGCTGCGACGCCATGAATTGCGATTAAAAACGCGGCTAGCGCCTGCGGCTCAACAATTAACTTTCATCCAATTACTGTCAACTATTAACTATTAACACCAACGCTGCAGAAATCGAAAGTATCGTTCGTCGGGTGCTCGCCACCTTGACCAGTAGCCCTACGTCCTTAGTCACTGCGGATCCGCAGCCAGCAACACTCCAGCTTTCCGATAGTGTCATAAGCCTACAGTCACTGAAAGGCCGGTTATTGGGCATTCAAGTATTGGAAATTGAACTCTCGTCCGTTCTAACGCCTGCTGCTAGAGACTATTGCAAGGAATTGAAGATCGAAGTTGTGCGAGCCCAAGCGATAGAGCGAAAAAAGGGTGATGGTGTCGAAACTAGCACAAGGGTTGCAACGAGCTCACAACGCTTGCTGGTCGCAGGCATACCCGCGTGGATGCCCTCGATCGCCAAGCAGCTTTGTGCGAAACAAACGAACGTTTGCGAAAAGTCCCCAGACGATTCTTCCGTTTTGCGAACGATCGCCGACGGCCTGCGTGCTGGACATCGAGCGGGAGTAGCGATCGTCAACGCGCCTCATGCAACATGCTGGCAAGCGGCTCGTGACGATCGATTGCGACCGGCTGTCGTGTCAAGCTGGTCCGAGCTCAACGATGTTTTGCGAGAGGTTCCTGTCAATGTCCTGATACTGTCGGCAAAGACTTGGAATGTCCCATCCGCGTGCAATGCTGCAAGGCGTTTTTTTCAACATTTGCAAAACCAATCTTGATCGAAAGCGAAATATACGATGCAACTTTATCAAGTCAATGGAACTGTCACCCTTAGCCGAGCTCATCCTAGTTTCATCGGTGCATCGCTTAAGACAGCGGAAGCTTACGGAGAGAGACTGATGGGAAAGAAACCGAGCGAACCAGACCTTGTCGTCGTTTGGGACGACCTGGGTGCATCGGAGGGTTCCGTCATCGCCGTGAGCGATGGCGCTGAAGCCGCACAGCCTTTTCGCCCAAACCAAAAGCCAGTCGATGCCTACAACGCTGCCATTATTGACGAACTGAACGTTTAATTTCCATCGCCCTTTCAACCGCAGGGACATCGTCCTGCAAAACTTTCAATCCAACGACAAAACAACCCACAGACTTATAAAACTCATCGGAAAACCAACTCACATGAATGCACATAAAATCAAACAAGACATTTGCGAAATGGGCCGCCGCCTTTACAACAAAGGCTTTGCGGCAGCAAATGACGGCAACATCACCGTCCGGATCGGCGAAAACGAAGTCTTGTGCACTCCGACGATGCACAGCAAGGGGTTCTTGAAGACCGAAGACATCTGCACCATGGACATGACTGGCAAGCAGACATGTGGCACCAAGAAACGATCCAGTGAAGCATTGTTGCACCTTGAAATCTACAAGAAGCGAGCGGATATCAAAAGCGTCGTTCACTGCCATCCACCGCATGCGACAGCGTTCGCAGTGGCACGCGAGCCAATTCCCCAGTGCGTTTTGCCCGAAGTTGAGGTGTTCCTTGGCGACGTTCCGATCACGCGGTACGAAACCCCCGGAGGTAAGGCTTTTGCCGAAACGATTCTTCCGTTTGTTGAGAAGACCAATGTCATCATCTTGGCAAACCATGGTACGGTCAGTTATGGCATTGATGTGGAGCAGGCCTATTGGTGGACAGAGATCCTCGATGCCTATTGCCGCATATTGATGTTGGCCCGACAATTGGGTAACGTGTCCTATTTCAGTGAAACGGAAGAACGCGAGTTGCTCACGCTCAAGCAAAAATGGGGATGGTCCGATCCTCGAAATACGGATGAGTACAAGAACTGCGATGTATGTGCCAACGACATTTTTCGAAATTCATGGAAAGAGTCCGGCGTGCAGAGGCGTGCGTTCCCAGCACCGCCACCCATGCCAGCCGCATCGAGCGCTAGCCAAGTGGAAAAAGCGGTAAGTCAATCGATGGCTGGCATCGCCCCAGTGCTAAAGGCGACAAACGCCCAAGGTTCGGGAAATGGTCTAGCAGGCATCGATCAGGAAGAGCTAGTCAAGCTGATTACCGCACAGGTCATGAAGCAGCTTGCGCAATAGTTAGCCCAATGGCACTCGCTTTGTGTTTTCGTGAACCGGTGGGCGCTAGCCCCGGGCCCGAGTTCGCTGGCGAAGTCGCTTAATACTCAGCCCGAAGTTAGCGACGAAGGTTTAATTTAATGTGAGTGCCATTGGGCTCGCGCCCAACGGCTAAAAAATAGCGCGGCTAGTGCCTGCGGCTCAGGTTGGAACCACAAGCAATCACAAACAACATTCAACTCAGGAAAACAACAACATGAAGGTCAGCATTATTGGCGGTGGTGGGCTGGTAGGCTCCTGTGCAGGCTTCGCATTGCAATGCGGTGGAATCGTGCGCGAGATTGCGCTACTCGACCTGAATGCGAATTTGGCAGCGGGCCAAGCGCTCGACATCATGCACGGCAGCCCAAGTGTGGCTGATCAACGCATTTCTTCTGGCGGATACGAGCATATTCCCACTTCGGACATCATCTGCATCACTGCGGGACTGCGGCGCAAGCCCGAAGAATCTCGCCTGGACTTGATCAATCGCAATACCGATTTGTTCGTTGGCATTCTAGACGAAGTCAAAAAGGTTGGCCCCAAGTCCAATGCCATCGTGTTAGTTGTTTCGAATCCAGTCGATATTTTGACGTTCGTAGCGGCCAAAAAACTGGGGCTACCTCCTAGTCAAGTACTAGGCTTGGGAACCCAGCTCGATACGATTCGATTTTGCTCGTTGATAGCCGAGCAGTTGGGAACCGCACCGACTCAAACGCATGGCTTGATATTGGGTGAGCATGGCGACAGTATGATTCCGGTTTGGTCGAGCGCGACCGTTGGGTCCTTGTCATTGGAAAAATACCCCGGTTGGAACAAGACGTTGGCTGAAAAGATTTTCGCGCGCACCAAGCAATCGGGCGCAGAGTGTCTGTCGAAGAAAGGTGGCGCCGGCTTTGCGGTTGGTATAGCAATCAGGGACGTGATTCACGCGATTGCACTAGATCAGAATCGCATCCTGCCGGTGAGCACGGTACAGGATGGTGCGTGTTACGGCATTCGCGACGTCGCAATCTCGGTACCAACGATCGTTGGCTTCGCTGGTGCGGTTCAACGCGTAGAAATCGATCTTTGGCCCAAGGAGTTGCAGGGACTCAAGTCCAGCGCCGCTGCGATCAAGCCGACGTTGGACGCTGTGCTGAAACGCATTGGTGGATAGTAATGTAGGGCAATATGCAGAGTTCGGACTTTATTGCCCGCGATGGACGGG
>JAYVBW010000036.1:0-1698 GCA_043750255.1 Pirellula sp. | reverse complement strand
CGCAGACACCGCTGGCAACGACCCTCACAAGCGTTTTTGGCGAGGCATACCACCCAAGAGCAAAGGGGACTTTGCATTTATCAGTCACATGATCGAAGTATCGCTTGCGGGTGATGGCCGCGTCGGCGTCATTGTTCCGCATGGAGTGTTGTTCCGAGGAGGAAGCGAAGGGCTTATCAGGCAGAAGTTGATTGAAGAGAATTTGCTTGAAGCGGTCATCGGGCTACCGGCAAATCTATTCTTCGGAACTGGTATCCCTGCCGCGATTTTGATTTTCAACAAAGGCAAGAAGACGACGGATGTGCTTTTCGTTGATGCAAGCCAGGACTTCGCGGACGAGAAGAAGCAATCTCGGTTGCGGGATGAAGACATTGAGAAGATCACTGCTACAGTCAAGAAGTTCAAGGATTCGCCCAAGTACGCTCACCGTGCCAAACGATCGGAGATTGAGGAAAATGAATTCAATCTCAACATTCCGCGTTATTTAGATACGTCAGTAGCGGAGGAGGAGATCGATATTGCAAAGTTTCAGTTGGAGATTGATAGCCTGGAGGCCGAGTTGGCCAAGACTCGGGAGGAGATTAAGAAGCATCTATTGGAATTGGGAGTGGTTCAATGACTGCCGAAGCTTGGAGTACGCATCAATTAGGTGATATCTTCACGCTGGGAAGCGGAGAAACCAAACCTGAAGATACCCAACCCTTTCCGGACGATGAAAAGTCAGTGCCAGTATTCGGCGGTAATGGTATCTCAGGCTTCACGAAGATGTCATTGATAAGTGAACCAACAATCGTGATTGGACGAGTTGGAGAAAACTGCGGATGCGTGCATAGCGTGGTACCCCCAGCCTGGATTACGGATAACGCTCTGTATATAAGACAATGGAAAGGGAAGCACTCAGTTGAATTCTTCGCTCAACTCCTCGATTATCTGAACCTCTCTAAGTTGCGAAACAAAGGCGGACAACCACTAGTTTCCCAGAAGCCAATTTGTGGTCAGCAGGTAACGTTGCCTTCATACGAAGGACAGGTACCCATAGCTTCTATCCTCTCCACTTGGGATCGGGGCATTCGGCAACTGAGCGACATGGTCGCCGCCAAGATCCGTTTCAAACAAGGGCAGATGCAGAAACAATTTGCCGGCAATTTGCGATTTCCGGAATTCAATGATCGCTGGCACTCAGTCCGACTGTCAGATGTGACCGAGGAATGTAGCGAACGGAATCGCGGACGCATGGGTTTGGAATCGGTGATGGCGGTCACGAAAGCAGACGGAATTGTTCCGATGCGAGAGAGGACCATTGGGGCGAGTATCGATCGCTACCTCGTCGTTCAGAAAAATTGTTTTGCCTACAATCCAATGCGTATCAACATCGGATCCATTGCGCGATGGCAAGGTGACAAAGACATTCTTGTTAGCCCTGATTATGTCGTGTTCCGTTGCAAAGAGGAATCGAAAAATTTCCCAGGATTGGACTCTGATTTTTTAGATCACTTTCGCCGTTCGAAGCTTTGGGAAAAGTTTGTCATGGCAACTGGCAATGGTAGTGTTCGAATCCGAATCTACTACTCCGAGCTATCGCGACTAAAGTTAAATCTTCCATCGCTTGCCGAGCAAAAGAAGATTGCCGAGCTTCTAAATGCCATGGATCGCGAGATTGACCTACTACGAAAGCAGCTTGATTTGCTGAAGCTGCAA
>JAYVBW010000035.1:0-8908 GCA_043750255.1 Pirellula sp. | reverse complement strand
CTCCTTGAAGCTATTCAACGTGTTCGTCGACATGCAGGACTTCGTGAAGATCAACTCCATCAGCGACCGATGATTATTGTGGTGACTAAGTGGGACAGTTGGCGATCTCTTTTGCCCGACATTTCCGCTGAGCCACCCCTTCTCGCCATTCCTAACTCCCCGTTAAAGGTTCTTGACGGGAACCGAATTGAAAACGTATCGAATCAAGTTGGAGATATGCTCCGTAAATACACGCCCGAGATTGTTGCGGCTGCTGAGGGGTTTGCTAGTCACGTAAGTTTTTTGCCTGTCAGTGCAACGGGCCACTCGCCGGAGGTTGATCCAGCGACAGGTTCTTTTGGCATCCGTCCTCGCGACATAGCTCCCTATTGGGTCGAGGTACCGATACTGTATGCTATGAGTCGTTGGGGTTCGGGTTTAATCGGGATGGCTGGTGCAACACCCAACAAATCGAGTGTGAAATGATAGTTGCAGTGAAACGTCAGTTGTCGCAATTCCAAAATAAGCCTCGTGGAGAAAACAAGTGTCGCCTTTCGCTCGGCGAAAGTAGCGTTTTTCCATTCTTTCGCGGAGCGAAAGGCGACAATAAAAGATCGCACGATGCTAAGGCATCCGCTCTCCTTTTTCTGTTATTTGTATTACTTTCCGACTTGAGCTACTGTGTCGAGGATCCGTTGTAGGTCGATTGGATTAATTGGCTTGGTAAGGAAGCCGTTCATGCCTGCATCGTGACATTGATCGGCATGGTGTTTGTCGTGATGCGCGGTCATTGCATAGATGGGCAAACCAATTCCACGACTGCGGATTTGCCGTGTCGCCTCAACTCCATCCAACTCAGGCATATCGAGGTCCATCAAACAAACATCGAAGTCCTGGCTCACAAGCAACTCAGATGCTTCGCGTCCATTGTTAGCAACCGTCGCCTTATGGCCAGACAACTCGAGCAGACCTACAAGAACGAGTTGATTTACTAGACCGTCCTCGGCAACCAAGACATGTAAGTTGCGATTTAGGTCCGACGGTGCACTAGGTTCGAATGCTTTGCTCGATGGTATGCAAACTGGAGGTGTTATAGCTTTTAAATTGGGTTCCCTTTCCCGGAATGCATCAGCAAGGGTATCGATCCATTCATGCCCTATGCACGGCTTGATTAGAACTTTGCGAGTCGCATCCTGGGATGCATTCGGGCCTTGGGCCAACCAGCTTGGAATGCCTAACGCTGACGTTACGTTCAGGATAGCATTAGCCTCAGGGCCCGCTGCGATGACAGCATCAAAGAGTTCAAAGTCAGGTCGTTCCAGCGTGGGCTTGTCGAACCAAGAATCAAAACTAATCGTAAACCCACCGCAGTCGTTGATGTTTTGTTCCAGGCACCTTCTAGCTGCGTCGCAGGGTTCGACGATCAAGAACCTCTGGCTGGAAAAGCGAAGCGGTCGCTTATCAATAGGATGGACGGTTGATTTTGCCAAATTAAGCGGCAGGAGTATCGTGAATTCGCTGCCGACGTCCGCTTGACTAGTGACCTCTATGACGCCGTCCATCAATCGAACGAGTTCGGCTGAAATGGAGAGCCCAAGCCCAGTGCCACCGAATCGACGTGTTGTGCTGTTGTCTGCTTGTGAAAACGCTTCAAAGATGGATTTTTGTTTGTCTTCAGGGATACCAATACCAGTATCGATGACACGAATCTTCCAGTTGGGTGACTCGCCTAATAGGACGTCTACACGCAATTCGACAAATCCTTTGGAGGTGAATTTAATCGCGTTTCCTAATAGATTTAAGAGGATTTGGCGTAGTCGCATGGGATCGCCTATCATGTTTTCCGGCATATTTGGAGGAAAGTAGGCGGCAACCTCAATTCCCTTTTGCCAAGCCGGAATAGAAAGAAGACCTACCGCATCCTGAAAAACTTCTCTCGGATCGAATGCGATCGATTCCACCATCATTTTCCCTGCCTCTAACTTTGAAAAATCGAGTAGGTCATTGATCAATCGGAGCAACGAATTCCCTGAACGTTGGATGGTGTTCAAGTAGTTGGTAAGCCGCTCATTGGGACGGTTTGCCAAGGCGAGTTGCGTCATACCTAAAATTCCATTGAGGGGCGTTCGGATCTCATGACTCATCGTTGCCAAGAAGCAGCTCTTTGCTTGACTAGCAGCATTGGCGACCTCGATGGCATCGCGAAGTTGCTCCTCGGTCGCGAGGAGCGCTTTGTTACTTAGAATCAGCTCCGTTGAGCGAAGTTCAGCCGCAGCAGTGCGTTCCTCTACACGTTGCTCCAAAGTGGAATTCAGTTTATGCATTTCGCTAAACCCCTCTGCATTTTCTAACGCGGCACCTGTCAATGTGGCGATGAATTCAGCCACCTTCAACTCTTCATTGCCAAACAGGTTTTCTAATTCCGTGTGTCCAACCAAAAGGTAGGCAAAGATAGAATCGCGAACTCGGATCGGGGTGGCTAAAAGACTACCCTTCGCAAAGCGATTTCGATCGTCCCAAGGCAAGACTCGTGTCACACCTGCATGGCCTATTCGGCCAATGAAGCTGCTATCTTGGGCGATGCTGTCCAATTGTGATAATGAAACAACACCCGTCGAGATTTTGTCGGATACGGTCCATTTTGCCCCCCCATCATCTTGAGAGAGAATGAAAATGATCTGTCCTCGTAGGAGATGCTGTGCCGTCAAACAGCTTTCGCGGAAGATGTCGCGTTTATCGAGCGAACGGGTGATTCGACGTCCGTCCGCCAGCAACGTGTCAAATCGATCTGCCAGCGAAAGTGATTCTTGTGAGGCTGTATTTCCCTCAATACAGCGGATGGAATCCGCTAAGTTTTCCGTCAACCAATCTAGCCTCCTGATTTCTATGTGGGTCAACTTCAGTCGCCAATCATCCAAGTCTCTCGCCAAATCGCTGAGGCAGGTGAGTGACTCCCAAACCTGCATTGGACTTTGCAATTGTTCGGCGATCTTAATGCTCCTCCGAAACAGGTTCGCGGCCGACGAATTCCTCCCCATGAGCGATTCGATCATGGCTGACTCTCGCAATACCTGGGGGAGATCAGCCGGAAAGTTTTTTGCAATTTTATACGCAGTCTTGGCTGCAAGTCGGGCTTGAGCAATGCGATTTCGAAACAGTTGAACTTGATAACGTGGCGTCGTACTTGCTTTGCGCCGAAGTGCGGTTGCAAGCCACGCATAGCACGGACTGATATATGTGTTGAGGTGCCCCGCCTGCCGGCAGCGCTCTATCGCATTGCGCAATGTTGCCGCAGCGTCACTGAACTGTTCTGCTCGGATCTGAACAATTGCCAAAGCGAGATGCGTTTGAGCGTGACTTTGGGCATCTGTTCTGTGAATCCCCGCCTGTTTCACGACAATATCCGGCGGAACTTGATGGGGTGCGGATCGCATCCAGACGTCCAAGCTGATGCCGGCAGCTTGATCGTCTCCGATTTCTACACCGGAATCGTGAATGCGTTGTGCATCGTTGGCAGCTTCTCGAAAGCGGCCCGCTCGATAGAGTGCATTGGCGCGTTGATAGCGGGCCATATTTGTTTCCCAAGCATCTCCGGTTCGTTCCAGCAACTCGATACCCTCTGACGCGACATCAATGCAGGATTGAAAATGCGTTGCCGCCAAATGCACGACGCTGGCGTAAGCAAGCGTCTGGCCTTGTCCCCAAAGATCCTGTTGATCGCACCGTATCTTGAGCGATCGCTTCGAATAGACTTCAGCACGTCGAAAGAAGCGAAGCAAACTGCATACCGGGGCATGTTCTGAATAACTCTTTGCCAGTTCTGGCGTATCTAGGTATTTTTCCGCATCGTTCATGCCCGAAAGGTGAGCGAACAATGTCCAAACGGCCCCGCGACTAAACCAGTAAGTATGGGCCAAGCGGCTAAACAGGGTCCACTGCAAGCGTTGTAGTGGCATCGCCTCTTTGCGATTTCTAGGCAATCCCAGGAGCGAATGGCGACTTTGGACGATAGATTGCCAAAACAAGCCGAGTATCATTTGAGACGCAGTTCGTGGGACTCGAACTCCGCTCAATTCGAGCGCTGCAACATACTGCTGCGCCGCTTGACTCATGCGTCCGCGTTTGAACTCGACATCGCCCAATCTGCCGGCGAGTTGTGTTCGATCGATGGCTTGGTCTGCGAAGGTGAGCGATTCAGCAAACGCTGCACCGGCTGCATCATAGTCGCCCGTGCTGAGAGATACTTCCCCTATGCTTTCCGATACCGTTCGCCTTCGGTCCCGATCAGAAACTGGGATCCAGTTCTGAGCAATCCGATAATAGCGAATTGCCAAATCGTTTGCATATTGGTGTTGCGAATGCTTTGCAGCCAACGTTGAAAACTCGATTGCCTCGTCACGGCATCCAGCCGCGTCGTAGTGGTATGCAAGTTCGTAATAGCGCTTCGAATCGTCTAGGCATATTAGTCTTGCTGCATCGCGATGCAACGCGTTCCTCGCTTCATGATTGAGCTGGCCCAAAAACAGCTGGCGAACATCTTCGTGGACGAATCCCATATGCCGCTGATGGCTATCCGACCATATAAGTTGTCGTTGGATGGCCAACTCCAAGGCCTCCTGAGCCAAATCCCAGTCGACATTGGAAAGTAATTGTGCTTCGCGAAATCGGAAGCTCTTTCCTAGTACGGCGCCAGCTCGCAGGAAATTCACGGTGGGATCGGGCAGTCCGGTCGTGCGGGTTGTCAGTGCACTCGATCCGTGGCCGTGGCTTTGAAGCGTTAGGGGTTCGCCGGGCCGAATGGACCATGTGCCCTCGCGAAAAAGAACACTCCCGGATTCGATCATTCCCTGAAGTAACGATATCGCCAGGAATGGGTTTCCGTTGGAGGCATTTGCAGTCATTTCCAAAGCCTTCTTTGGAAATTGACCGATCATAGAATTAAGTAGAGCAGTGATGTCTCCTGCTGTAAGAGGTGGTAGGACATCCTGTGTCTGCCCTAGGTCGGTCAGCAAGTGGATCTCGCTACTCAATAATCCGGTAGCGACGAACATCAGCGAATCAACCTGCCCGACTTTTCTACTTTGCAACCATGCGGTGAGAAGGTCACGTGAAAGCTCGTCGATACAATCCAGGTTATCCACCAACATCACGATACGATTGGGTTGAGTATTCAACAAGTCCAGCAAGGACTCGACGGCTCTTTTCAATCTTTGGCCAGCAAACTTCTCGGGCCCTACATTCGTTAGTTTCTCGGGCGTTTTGAATAACCATGGCAATAGGGGGCGTAGACTCTCCTCGTGCTGGGCCAATCCGTCGGTCAAGGTACGTAATAGTACCGGATTCGATTTGGAATGCTCCTCTAAATCTAGACAGATCGAAACGAAGGCTTCGAGCGGGAGAGAGTTCTCGCTATCGGTACCTGTCATTCGCACGACCAGCACATCGTGTGCCATAGCTTCCATTGCGAATTCATTCAGCAGTCGCGTTTTGCCCTCACCTGGCTTGGATAGAATTATCCAGCGTTTGACGGGTGATCCATAATCGGCGACCGACTGACAAAAACGATCTAACCACGAATCTCGACCTACGAGTGATGGTTCACACAATCGTTCGCGTTTATCCGTGCAACCAAGTACGACTGAATCCAACCTCCTTCCTTCGATCAGGTCCACGATTGCGTTCAAATCAGTCAAGGCGGCTTTTGCGGACTGGTAACGATCGCGAGGTTCGCGTTTCAACAATCGAAGAATGAATTCATCAATACAACGCGGTACAGCGTTTCCTCTCCATCGCAAACTCACAACCGATGTGGTCATTTGCGCCAACATAAATTCGTTCAGGTTGGATGCTGAGATCGGATCGGCACGGCTAATGGAACGGTAAAGGACAACGCCCAGGCTGTACAAATCCGTGTACGGTCCTACAGGGCGCTGGAGCAAGCCGGACTGTTCCGGTGCGAGAAAAATTGCCTGTTCCAACGTGGGAGGTATATTGGCAACACAGTTAATCAATTTGCCAGTCAATGCTAAACCGTTACCAACGAGCACAGCCTTTCGTTGAGGTAACTGAACGCGAATGGTCTCGTCGCGCAGTTCCGAGAAAACGACGCCATTGTCATGTCTGGATTGGAGATCCGATAATATGTCCGTAGTCAATTGCAGCAATGCCAAAAGCCGCTGCGAGCCTTCGCTGATCGCCGAAATCCAATCAGCTATAGGAATGGTTCGGGAAGAAGCGTGCAGATGGATTAGTGGTTCGCCGGTCTGATTCTTCGATAAGTTTGGATCGAGCACGGTAAGAATCCGACAACAAGATTGGGGTAACTCAACACCCGCTAGCCCGGATTATTCACAGGGTATTTATTGATCAGCCGCAGGGCGCTAGCCCACGGTTATGGTCGCAGGGCGCTAGCCCACGGTTATGGCCGCATTGACAACCGTGTGCTAGCGCCCTGCGGCTAATGAATAATCCGGGCTAGACAGGGTACACACCGAATTGCAATTTCCATTCTTGGTGCACTAAGTGAAACTTGTCGCATTGCACCGATTGGAGTATGCGATACGAATATAGAGTTGCAACGTAGAAGCGGTTCGTTCTTATCAAATTCGTGTGAAAGTCAATCGAAAATCCTGATTGTGCTGATGTGGATTTTTTATTCTCTATTCTTGAATGCAGTTTTTGTATTGGCCTCAAGTCGGAGCGAGTATGATCGCGCAACAGCATTTCGAGGCCAGTTCCCCAGCATTTCAAATGCATTTCTAATCGTTATTTTACTAAAAAAGTTCTTGTTAGCACTTGGATAGGACTAAAAACAATGGAATCGATTACTTCCCATTTTCATGAACAAGTCATTGGAAAAGATTCAGGAACGGTACTCAGGCGATTTGATCTCCAACACGAGACGCGACCTGATACGAAACTAACCTTCATTAACGAAGTTGTTTCAGTTTTGCGATCCGAAACTGGTGAATCGCAAGAGGTTCAGGCATCCATACATCGCGTTTTTGTCGAGTGCAAGCGACTGAGAGATCATTTAGGTCGTGACGAGTGGACCAAATGTGTAAAGCAGATTCGAGAATCCGAGTTGCTGTCTCTCGTTCACCAAGACCCATTCACCAGTCGAGCATTTAACAAGCCTCGAGGTTACGCGGGCGACGCCGTGATGATGGATTACATTTATGGCTTAGAGGAGAATTGGCAACCGCCGAAATCGAGTTTTCTCGGTCAAGGTGTCTTTCAGTATACAACCAGTGCGGCTGCTTCCGCCGGAGTACGCGCTAGGCGTGAACACATCGCGGAAAAACTGGATGAGGTGGCCCGTTACAATGATTCTCCCGAAGTTATGGCCGTAGCGTCCGGTCACCTTCGAGAAGCATCCATGAGCTCAGCCGTTCGGCGTCGAAAGTTTGGTAGGTTTGTCGCTCTGGATGCAGATCCGGAAAGCTTACTTGAGGTGGAACGGAGTTTTGGACGATTTGGAGTTCAGAGCGAGTTGGCGGATATCCGAAAAATGCTGACGGGTCAAATGGACTTTGGTAAGTTCGATTTGATTTATTCGACCGGACTGTATGACTATCTCAAAGAAAAGACCGCTCAGAAACTAAGCTACCATTTGTTTTCGATGCTCAAATCGGGGGGGAAACTAGTACTCGCAAACTTCCTACCAACCATCCATGACATCGGATACATGGAAGCCTGCATGGATTGGTTTTTGGTGTATCGCGATCGAATGGACATGATGGGTCTGACTGTACTGATCGATCAAGCCGATATGCGAGACATTCAAGTCCGTGGAGAGGAAAACCAAAATATCATTTTCCTCGAGGTAACACGTGCTTAACTAGATCGAGTTGGCCAGTATGGGCGCGGGGAACGTGCCAAGATCTGGAGCAAAAAGAAGTATATTGGTATTGATCGATTCTTCATTGGTTTGCATTTCTTCATCAAGTTTGAACCGAATATGTCGCATTTGTTCTTCGACTTTTGAGAATGCATCCACCAAATCCGGGTCGAAGTGGGAACCGCGACTCGTGTAAATGATTTCTGCTGCAGTTTCGTGTGTGAAGGCGGGCTTGTAGACTCGTTTGGTAGTCAGAGCATCGTAGACATCGGCGACTGCAACGATGCGTGCGGACAATGGAATGTCCTCACCCTTGAGTTGAAATGGATAGCCGCTGCCATCCCACCGTTCATGGTGTTTCAATGCGATGTCCATTGCCATCTTCAGAAAACTTGCTTCCGGATGGGCTTGAGCAGACGCGCCCAGAGTCTCGCCACCGATCAAAGTATGTCGCTTCATCACCTCAAACTCTTCCGGCGTGAGCTTACCCGGTTTGAGAAGTACATTATCCGGTATACCAACCTTGCCAACATCATGCAGCGGGCTTGTTAAATAGATCAACTCGACGAACTGCGCATCGACGACATTCTCAAATTTGGGCCAAGACATCAGCTCGGTCGCTAAAACTTTCGAATACTCGCGAATTCGCTCCAAGTGAGTGCCTGTATCTTGATCGCGACTTTCGGCCAATTTGGCCAGCGAGAAGATCATCATATCGCGTCCCTCAAGCGTCAGAAGACGCCGGCCACCCTCCAGCCGCAATCGCAATTCTTCGTGACGAAACGGCTTACTCAAATAATCGTCGGCTCCGGCATTGAGACCGAGCAATAGGCTGTTTGTGTCTGAGTGGCTCGTTAAAAGAATCAAATACGTATATTGAATCGACTGCCGATTCCGAATTGCGCGACACAGTTCAACACCGTTCATTTCCGGCATATCCACGTCAGAAATCACGATGCGAGGTGTGTAATGTCGCATTTTTTCGAGCGCTTCTTTGCCATTCATGGCGAGTTCAACCGTGTAACCTGACTCGCGAAGGAAATTGGCCAGTATCTCAAGTGCAATCGGATCGTCGTCTACGATCATCAC
>JAYVBW010000034.1:0-9290 GCA_043750255.1 Pirellula sp. | reverse complement strand
CGTATCCGTCGTAGGCAACAGGTAGGCTGAAACACTGGCCAAGGCAATTCCCAGCAAAAGTAATGCCCAACCCGCCTTGCACGCCGTGCCTACGGCAATGAGACCACTGACTAGCGGTCCATTGCGGCGTTGGGCCGTATCTACTGCCAAGTCGTGGACATCGTTCAGCACCATACCAGCCCAGTAGAGGCAGATAGATGACAATGCGACGGCCACGAGCGAAGGTGCAATTCCTGTGAATTGCCACCAAGCACCTGCAGCGAGCGTAAATCCAGCCAGGACGTCCGCGCAGGCAGTGAGGGTATTAGGTATGCGAACTAACTGAGCCCACGCACGAAGTTGAGGATTCATTGATAGGACCCTATTTCTTGCGTTGGAATTCCTTGATCAGCTCGGGAACTGAAATTCCAATAGCACCGCGACCTTCCTGCAACCGGGCGTCAACATCCTCTTGGATTGCCGCAGCATCAATCTCCCAAAATTTGACCATTACCTCGTTGGATAAAGGCGTCGCAGAGCGAACAAGTCGCATGCCTACCATCCGAGCGGGGTCGGACGTATACCACCACGGGCTGAGTGGAACGTTAGGATCTTCATCTTTCCAGTCTTCATCGACGGATCCCATCCTCGCAGCAGAGCGAACTCGTTCGGCTGGATCTTGCCACCCTCCACCTCGAACACAACGTGAATCTGCCTTAGTTGGCCAGTGCGTTGCCTCAAAGCCGGTAAACGATTTGCCACCACGTCCTTCGAAGCCCTTAGGTGAAAACTGATCGATGGTCCACTCCCAAACATTCCCATGCATATCGTGTAGCCCATACGCATTCGGTGCTTTGCTGCCAACTTTGGCTGCACCATCGGTCGCTGCGAAAACAGCGTACTTTTCAAGTTCTGCGGGGTCGTTGCCAAAACTATACGCAGTCTTGGAGCCAGCTCGAGCCGCGAATTCCCATTCCGCTTCGGTGGGTAGTCTGTATTGAACGCCGGTCAAACCGCTCAGCCATTTCGTGTATTGTTTAGCGGAATACTGCGTCATTGTTACTGCAGGCTGGTTTTTGTCGTCACCAAATTCGTATGTCTTGCCTGGGTCATAGAGCGGCGTCGGGACCGTAATCGCATCTGCGCGGCTGTCGTCGGTAACCTGGCGAATTCCCACCGAAGACAGTTTTTTGAAGACGTCATACGACCTCATGAATGTGTTGTATTCGCCCCATGTTAGCTCCGTTTTTGCCATCCAAAAAGGATTCAGGTTAACCGTAAACTGAGGACCTTCGTCCTCGCTTCTTCCCGCTTCCGAATCGGGCGATCCAATCGTGACCTTACCACCTGGGACCGGAATCATCTCAAAGAATATATTAGTTCGTTCAAACGATTCCGAGTAGGGAACCATGTAACCACCCTTGCCACCGTCGATCGCAACAAAGACCCCCTTGTCTGGTTTCGTTTTGCTAATGCCGGGCAACGGGTTTCTCGCCGAATCTTGAGCGTCAGATAGAACTGGAAGCAAAAAATTAGCGGAAGCTAAAACGGCTAGAGTAAGCCAATTTTTTATTTTTTTCATGGTTTGCAGTGAACCGGAGATTACTGGGATTGAGTCACCAGTAGATTAACCTGAAACCAACTGCGCATCTAGGGTAAAGCCGGAAGCGGCATCGACAAAGACCAAGCCGTAAGTGCTAGCCGCACTATTTCACCATTGAATTTACGAACGCGGCTAGCGGGACGCCACATAACTACGGAATATCGATATGGGCTTTGTTGGCTGCCGCTCGCAGTTTGTCGAGCGCACGAGCTTCAAGTTGTCGAATGCGTTCTTTGGTGACGCCTAATTCCTCGCCAACTTCTTTGAGCGTCAACGGCTCAAAGCGGTGGTCCAGACCGAATCGTCGAACGATAATTTGCTGCTCGCGTTGGTCGAGCGTGTGCAAGATTTTCTGAATTTGATCCGTCCGTGCCGCTTGATCAATTTCTGCGGAGAAGTTGTCTGCGCGTCGGTCCTCGTGCCCGGTGAAGATCTCTTCGGAGCTCGTTCGAAATCGATCGCGATGCTTGAATTCATCAGGAATCGTTCTCGCAAAATTTTTCATGATGGCCCAAGACGCATACGTGCTGAACTTATTGCCACGTGAATAGTCGAATTTTTCCGACGCACGAATCAACGACATGTTTCCGTCGCTGATCAAACCAAAGAAATCATCGTTGGGATCCACGTGTTTTTTGGCGATCGAAACCACCAACCGCAA
Source organism: Pirellula sp. (assembly GCA_043750255.1). GTDB lineage: Bacteria > Planctomycetota > Planctomycetia > Pirellulales > Pirellulaceae > JBKCUI01. The sequence goes on along the minus strand of JAYVBW010000034.1, from coordinate 7,047 downwards.
GTTCGCTTGCACAATTTTATTCTTGACGGCGACCGACTGCTCGTAGAGCTTTTCGATTTGGTCCATCAAGGAAACGAGTGGTGCCTTTGGATCCAGATCCGATCGTAGTTTGGTGGCCACATGCTTCAAGTAATTCATCTTGCGGAATAGATGGTACTCTTGCTCTCGAGTGAGCAAGGGAACATCGTACAACGAGGCCAAATAGGGGGGCAGCCCGCTTGGCGCGCGCACTTTCCGTGTTGACTCCGCGACAGTCGGTAGTTCCGCTGTCATCTCTTCCACACGAGAAGTGTCGTCGAATTCAGCATTAGGCATAAAATCAAGCGGTAATTCAAGAATTTTGATGGCCCGTTGTTCGTTCAAAATACGAACGATGCTGCTACGGATTCGCCCGTAACGTTTTGCAAGCACGACCGTTGAAACACCGCGATTGTGCTGCTGATACATAGCGCGACGATCTTCGTCTGAAAGCACTTCGCGTTGATCGGGAAAAACGGCCATCTTCGGAAATTGTCGGTCGAAATTTTTGATTGTGTATCGAATGGTCTCGGTACTGCGATTGATTTCCGATGCAACTGTACGAGCAACTTCCGACAGGTTGGATCCGGTTGCGGCGATGCGACGTGCTCGGTCGATAATATCGTCTCGCTCCGTGTCACTGATTTGGCTGAACCGTTCGCCGCGTTCAACACGTTTTTTGTTTTGCGTGACGAATCGATCGACGCTGGAATGTAGGAATCCGACCCGCTTGCGGCCCTCGGCCAAGAAACGCCGCGACACAAGCCCCTGATCCCGCCACCGAGAAATCGTTTTAGTCGATACGTTGAACATCTTGCTTAGATCTTCAACGGTATGAACAGGTTCCTTAGCTTCTTCAACTCGCAGGTTCATCGAATCGGTAATATCCTCGACGAATAGTCGAAGATCATGGACCGCATCATCACCTTTGATCAAGCGGTAGCCAGTAGCGTCTGGGCGAACTGCGGTAACGCGGAAAAAAAGAAAATCGTAGGGATAGTTCTTACTCGGGTCCAATTCCGAAAGCAAGGTTTCGGCGCGATCCGCTTGCTCATTCCTCTTTGCACGAGGAGCGAAACGAACCTGCTGATCTCTTAGTTCTCGAATGAGCGAAATGCGATAGTCGGTGTTCATAATTCCTTAGCTCCCTGCTGCTGAGTCGAATCTTGTGGAATCCATGCGGCTCCCAACCGCTACAAGCGCCTCGGCGATAGGGTACGAAGTTCAGTCATTGAACTCCTTTTCGTCTCGCGCCGGGCATTGTATGAACGGTTTGCCACGTTGACAATTGTTCTATCGCACCAACGCTTGACTAGTCTGGTCATCTCTAACTGTTATTCGACGATTCTGAACAACAATTAGTTCACTGGTAAGATTACTGCACGCAACTATTGGGCCACTTTTCACCCAAAATAAGGCGCAATCTTCATTCCATTTCGTAAAAAGCAGGGACGTCATTGGATTTGTAATATTTCAGACTGCTTTTTGGGGCAGGGGGGGCCACCAATGGGGGTAAACTTTAACTGCGGAAGATGGCCTTTTGACAATTAGTGCGCTCTGCCCTGTCACTTGGGCAGCTTACAATTGTCCTATTTCCAAAGACTTTAACCTCAAAACGGGACAAATTGCCCCCGGAACAATACAACATGGAACAACGAGTTGGGATCGTAGACTACCAAATGGGCAATCTGCGCAGCGTTCAAAAAGCAATCGAACGAATCGGTGGCAGCGCGATCATAAGCAGTGACCGGGATGAACTATCACAGGTTTCGCACATTATTTTGCCAGGTGTCGGAGCCTTTGGTGACGCAATTGAGGAACTGCGTCGCCGCCAACTTATCGAATTCCTTTGCGAGTGGTCTGGAATGAACAAGCCTTTTTTGGGCATCTGCTTAGGCATGCAATTGCTTTTTGACTCCAGCGATGAGGGAGGCCTCCACAACGGATTGGGTATCCTGCCGGGAAAAGTGGTCCGATTTGAAAGGAAAGCCCAGGGCGAGTCGATTAAAATACCGCACATGGGCTGGAATCAAGTTAAAAGTACCATGCCAAACGATTCCTTGCTCTCTGGGATTACTGGCGACCCCTACGTCTATTTTGTGCATAGCTATTACGTCGAACCTGCCAGCCAAGATTTGATATGGTTGACTGCGGACTATGGGCACACCTTTTGTGCAGGCGTTCGACGAGGCAACGTGTTAGCAACCCAGTTCCATCCTGAAAAAAGCCAAAGAGATGGCTTGCAACTGCTGGCCAATTTTTTGAAGTTGTAACTACGTTTTTTTCTTCAAATCCTTCAATAGCCAATCGATGTATTGCTCCCAACCCGCTCGATCCCGACTTGTCTTAGTCTTGAATCTGGCGTCCTTGTCCGTCGGAATGCGAGAAAGAATATCCTTTGCCATTTCAAGTGTTCGCTGGCTTTCGGAAAACTTGCCAAGCTTGTTTTGAGAATTCGATACTTGGATCATCGCTTCGAGCGACTCTGGTTCACTTATAAAACGGTTTGCGGCCTCATGGTAAGCGTAAATTGCGTCCTCGAAGCTGCCTTCTTCATAGAGCAAATCCGCTTCACCAAAATAGCTGTTGCGAAGTAGGTTTTCGGAAATCGGATCCACCGAGGAATCCGTTGCAGAAGTTATTTCTTGACGCAACTTCGAATATGCATTTCTAGCTTGAACGAGTAACTCTCGTTTTTGTGATTTCCAGTTCGCCAGCGTGTCTTCATTTGCAAATCGATTTTCTCGCAGTAACAAATCAGGCAAACTCGACGCCATCTGATATGCCTTCGCAATTGTATAGAGCATTTGTAGACGGCGTGGATCGTTTTCAAATCGACGTAACCCTTCTTCCGTTCGTGCAGTCGAGCGAATCAACTCATCGTAGCTTTTTTCTAGAATGGCTAAATTTTCATAGGACTTGTTGGGATCCCGAATGATCGCCTCGGTCGCTTGATCGTGCAGCTTCAAGCCGCGACGATAAAGTATGTCGCTAAGCAAGAACAACGACTCTCGCCATATGGGGCTCGCAGGTGTAAGGTCGCCATCGTACAAATTCTGAACGACCAGATCCTCTGCATCGCGATAGTCCTCGCTCGCCAATCGCAGGCGTGCAGCTTCCAGCCGAGCATCGTATAGGAGAGGCGTGCTGGTATTGCTCTCGATAATGCGATGGAGCGACATCATTGCCAGTTCTGGTTGTTCCAACGCATTGTGGTTGCGGGCCATGGCCAATAGACCCTTTGGCTGGTTCTCTCGCGATTCAAAACGCAAGTAGTTCTCCAAGAGCAAGTTGCTTTTCTTGAATGCTCCAGCCATGCGATAGTTTTCGATTGCTCTCCATAGAAGTTCATCATACTGTGGTGTTCTCATCAACTTAACGGACAGCGATTCAAACGCTTCGGCTGCCGAGGTGAAGTGCGATCTCACTCGCGCACTATCTTTTTGCTGGTCGAGATCTTGTTTTGCCCACTCTTCAAAAAGCCGACTACGCATTCGCAATCGGTCGAGTTCATCGCACAAAGGTGGCAGATAATTGGCGAATCGAGATGCTTCACTATAATCATGGGAATCGATCATCCGTTCGCCGGATGCGACGACTTGTTTGCGCATATCCGATAGCGGCATCCATTCATTCCGATACCATTTCGTTTCGCCAAAATTTTTAGTGATGTGTTCCAGCGTGTCAGAGGCGTCTGAAAAGCGTCCCAAGTCGATTAAGCAGTCGATTTCTTCCAGGCCGCTGACAAGGCTTTCCGGCTCAAACGGAGATGAAAGTCGAAGGGCGCTGAAGGTACTGACGGCCTGTGTTGTCTTTCCCAAGTTCCGTATGACTCGGCCCAATTCCAAATTGCCCCGTCGACGAATTGTCACGCTGGTCTTCGCGGATGCAAGAACACGTTGAAAGTCGTCCATCGCCATTTGAAGTCGTTCTGTCTTGTTCGATTCGATTGTTCCCTCCGCGAGCCTCTGCATGCACCGTCCATGAACTAGATCTGCACAGGGTCGTTGCGACGAATCCGATGGGATGGCGGCGAGAAGCTCTGCCGCTTTCTCATACTCGCGTTGTGCGTAGTACGCCTGCATTTCCTTGACGACGGATCGGTCGATCTCATCTACGGAACTTCGAGGCAAGCCTCGCCAGTGTTCAATTCGGGCTAAAGCGGAAGCGGGATCCAGGTTTTCAAACGACATGTCAATGTCAATCAGCCGTTCGATTGCATCGGCTCTTCCTGGCGGCCAGCGTTGCGCTGCGACTTCCAAAGGTGCCTCCGCTTCGTCCCAACGGAACAAATCGAACAATGCCATTCCGAGGAAGTAATTACCCATTCCCTCGTAACCGTCTGGAAATGCAAAGTTGCGACTTTTTTCCAAGTGCTTTACCGCACGTTCATTTTTCTCGCCTGCCATTCTGCGTTGTATGATTCCGTCGGCTGCCTTGCGTTCACTAACGCCTAACAAGAATTCACGTTTGGAAAGATCCACCCTTTTCTTTAGGCTCTTGGCATCTATGGATTTTGCGATTCGGGCTGGCGATTGGCTATCCCCTTTCCGCATGAGTCGCATCGCTATCTCAAGCTCTTCGGATGGGTTGGGAGTTGAGCCGTTTACGTATACAAATAACCCAAGTACCGAAAACGAGGACAATACCAGAGCGGCGAGCCCAGCCAAAAGTAAATTGCGACTTACTCCATTTTTTCGTCGACGCGAGAAAATTTGGAACCACTTCTCAATACGAGGTCTCATTTGAATGCTTCTAACCTCCGGCTCCACGTTGGTACTCGCTACTGAATCCCAGTGATCATTCGAGATATGGCCGCCAGTGGTGCGACTGCAACTAGTTCTCGCCAGACCGGATCGAACATAACTCTTGCTGCGAACAATCCAATCCAAAGTACCAGCGATCCTTCACTAAGGCTTCGCAGTATCTGTATCGACTTGAGTTGACGTGACCGGTCTGAATGCGCGAGATCCGCCGCCGTCAAGCGAACGTGCTCGGTCGCAACCGAACTCACAGCTAATTGAGTTCGCATCGGAGAGCCAGTGCGACTAGCTAAACTACCCTCCGTAAGAATGTGAATCGCGCCCAAATACGGGATGCCTTTACGCTGCATCCAATGGATCGTTTTCTTTATTCCCGTCGATGAGCACTCAGTTGCGCAATCCGTTTTGCGAATTGCAGGAACAGTTCTATTAGTTTGCGTTGTTTTTTGCCAAACCAGAAAATAGTTTCGAAATGAATGTAACCAACCCATCAAGAGCAACCAGACCGATGTAAACAGAATGCACAAGACTAAGAAACGGAACAGCGTCAGTGGTCGGACAACCGGATCCACTCTCGGTGAACCGGTTAGCGATAGAAAACCACGGGCTTTCGCCTTCAACCGTTCAAGCGCGAGCACCATTGATTCCACGTTCTCTGTCCGGATTTGATTCAAACGACGCAGAGTTTCCATGAGCCCCGAGTGTGGTTGCTGGCTAGGATCGCGTGACCCATAGGAAGTCAAGCGAAAAGGTGCTGCAGACCGAGACGTAGGCCCGGCAGCCTTTACGTGCGTGTCTGTTTCGGCTCTGTCGATTTCAACCAATCCGGTGTCCACCAAATCCGTTTCAACTGCATTCTTTTCCCGGTCTACGTCGAGTCGTAATCGCTTTATAGAGTGACTGCAAGAATCTAGCAGCCACTTTTCCTTTTGCAGTTGCTTTGCAAATTCCTGGCATTCTTCAGATTCCATCGATGGAGTGGTCAATGCGTCGAGAGACTGTTCAACGATATGGATATCGCTACGAATTGGAATCGTTATTTTGACACGGACAGACCTAAGTTCCGAATTAGCCGAGGTTGAAAGCTTAGTGTCCTCTGGCAGTATTTCTAAAGCAGAAAAGGGAGTGTTCCTGCCAAGACGAATTCCCTCGGAATCGCAGCTCAGTCTCTGTAAAAGCGGCATTCGATGCTGCGAAATTGCTAAGTTTGTTGTGAGCTTATATTCGACCTGCTGTATCGGCAGGACGTTGGCTCCCCACAGACAGAACGAAAACGCAGCGATTAAGCAGACCCACCAATCTTTTTCGCGAGACGGCGGCTGTTTTGTTTGCGGGCCCTCACCAAGCTTTTTCACTTCGTTACTCGCTGGACAAATGGAGTCTCAGAATCGAACTACATAACCTTGTGATCTTCGGCGTTTGCGAGTTCGAACCTGAACAATTAGTCACGGCGGCCCTTGCGGAAAATCTTTTTCAATCCGCAATCTCCGCCTAAACTGCACAGCTCAACACCGCCGATAGGAGAATTGAGTTCAGACATATTGAGTGCCAACTTGACCATGTTGAACGCTAGCTTTCGAAACCGACGTTGCGCGTCCCGATTCGGATGCTGGCAGCATCCGCCACGTTTGCCGAAGGGCAAGAGTTTGTAATGAGCCGAATAAAACAGCCAGTTTTGGGCATAATTATCCTTACTATTTTATCCGCAACCGGTTGCAGTTTATGCTGTTCCCCATTCACGGACGATTATGTCACCTTTGGTTCTCGAACTCCTCGTTTGGACATGAAACATGGCCGAGTAGGATCGACGCTCAGTGACAACCAAGCCCTCAACGGTATCCAAGCATTGAGCTCCGATTACGTAGAAGAACCGGGCGAATTCTTAGAGTACGAGGGCGAGTCATCCGGGACGGTCCTGCTAGACGAAGAAAGCATTTCTCTCGGATCACCCTAGAGTTTGCGGTAGGGCATTAAGTGACCCGGAATCGGTTTCGCCGAGCGACACTGCTACAATTGAGATCTGCAATCCGCGCTCATTCAAGTGATTCTAGGTACTTGATGATCTTCTTGCTCAGCAACCGGTTATCGGCCCCAAAGGCACTTTGAAAGTCTGCAGCTCTTTGATCCGCTTGGTAACTTTCAAACGGCGGTAATTGACTAACACGAGTCAAATAGGATCCAAACTGCTGTGGACTACGTCGTGATAGGTAGGTCGACATGGCCCAAGCAACGGTATAGGCATTTTGAGCATCGAATTCAAATGCTG
>JAYVBW010000033.1:0-14124 GCA_043750255.1 Pirellula sp. | reverse complement strand
GCCGCAGAGCCTGAGATGATCAACGGCGTGCGGGCTTCGTCAATGAGGATATTGTCGACTTCATCGATCACCGCATAATGCAAAGGGCCTTGAACCTGTTGCATGTGAGGAGGGAACCGATTGTCGCCCCGGCTGGCCATTCGCATGTTGTCGCGCAGGTAGTCGAACCCCAATTCGTTATTGGTCGCATAGGTGATATCGCAGGCGTAAGATTTCTGTCGCTCGTCGTTTTCCATTCCGCTCTGGATGTTGCCTACCGTCAGTCCTAAGCCCATGTAGAGAGGTGCCATCCACTCCATGTCTCGACGGGCTAAATAGTCGTTGACCGTCACAACGTGAACACCGCGGCCTTCGAGAGCGTTCAAGTAGACGGGCAACGTGGCAACGAGCGTTTTGCCCTCGCCTGTGATCATCTCGGCAATGTTGCCGCCGTTGAGGACCATACCGCCGATGAGTTGCACGTCGTAGTGGCGCATTTTCATGAAGCGTCGACCGGCTTCACGGCATATTGCGAAGGATTCGACGAGGATATCCTCGATGGTCTCACCATCGATCAATCTCCTTTTGAATTGATCAGTTTTTCCACGAAGTTCGCCGTCGCTCATCGCGATCATACGAGGTTCCAGCAATCCAACTTGCTGTGCGTATTGGGTGTAACGCTTGATTTGTCGTGAGTTTGCGGATCCGAAAAAGGTCGTCAGGCCACGATCGATTCCTCCCAACACGCCATTGACGGTGCTGGTGGTTCCTTCCCAAATTTTCTCGAGCAGATCCATTATTAAAGTTCGTTCGAAAGTGGATTCTATGAATCTTTTCCAATCCCCCGGCACGGAATTGGAGTACAAAAAGCGGATACCCAGGGCGGTGGGGACGGGCATGCGCCCTACTAATCAATGTATTCTACGCATTTTCTATATTTGGTCGCCGGGGAGGGTATAGATTCCATCCCCATGCGTCAATCGAATTCATGCAAAAACCCGTCTGGCAACGCTTTGAGGATTAATGCCATTAATCTTGGTTTCTGTTTTTCATAACGAATGGAGTGGCCAAGTCGGCAGGATTGGAAATTTGAGGACTTTTCAGCCGGAAAAGGGATAGATTTTTTAGGGATCGAACGAAAAATTGCTTATACAACAAAAGCCGACGCTCGTAAATCCACATCAAAATTCCGATTCCTAAGACTAATCCTATGCCGCTGCTGAAACCCGAACAGGACATTTGGCCGCTCCATTTGCTGGACGAACCAGAAACGGAATCGGAATCCTCGGAATCGGTCGAAATTCTCGAAACAGTCCAATCCGCGTGCGCTGAATCCGCTTCCGCTGAATCCGCTTCCGATGCATCGGAATACTCGGAGACGACACGGGCTAGCGCACCGATTCTCGCTGAAGAGGGAACTTGGTGGGCTCTTTATACGCTGGCCAGATTCGAAAAAAAATTGATGCGGCAACTCCTCGAGATCGAGGTACCGTTTTATGGGCCCACGATTGCTCGCCGGTATCGGTCGCCTCAGGGGAGAATTAGAACCAGTGTCGAGCCTCTGTTCCCCAACTACGTCTTCATTATGGGAGACGAAATGGCACGGTACAATGCGGTATCAACGGGCAGTGTCAGTCGCTGGATGCCGGTCGCGAATTCGGTAGAGCTTGTTACCGATTTACGGCAAATCCGCAACCTCATCCTGACGGACGCGCCCCTCGCTCCGGAGCTTCGCCTGATGCCAGGTCAAAAAGTTCGGGTTAAAACGGGGGTATTCAAGGGATTCGAAGGCACGATCATTCGCCGTGAAAACGAGGTCCGACTTTTGATTTTCGTACGTTATATGGGGCGTGGCGCGAGTGTGGCACTCGACGATTGCCAGGTGGAAGCAATCTAAGTCCGAATTCCGGCTTGTTTCCCAAAATATTCGACTATGATTTGAATGCAATTGAACTCATCCATTTGGCCTAAGATACCCAATACTCAACTCGGTTTTTCATGATTGCATCCCCAGTCTTTGTTGCAGGTCATGGCGGAATGGTCGGATCGGCAGTTTGCCGTCGACTCGCGACCATGCCAAGTATCGAAGTGATGACGCGATCTCGCAGCGAACTGGATCTTTGCGAAGAGTCGCAAGTAAACGAATTTTTTTCCAAAAACCGTCCTGCCACCGTCATCTTCGCTTCGGCAAAAGTTGGCGGGATTCATGCGAATAAGACGTTTCCGGTCGAATTCCTAACGGATAATTTGCGTCAGGAATTGGCGACGATCCATGCCAGCTTTCGAAACGGAGTTGGGCGTTTTCTGTTTCTGGGCAGCACATGTATCTACCCTCGACTAGCCAAGCAACCGATCAAAGAGGATGAGCTTCTAGCCAGTCCTTTGGAGCAAACCAACGAAGCGTACGCGATTGCGAAGATTGCAGGATTGAAGCTTTGCCAATACTTCCGTCAACAATATGGAGTACTGTATCACTCTGCAATGCCTACCAATCTTTACGGGCCTGGTGATAATTATCATCCCGATCACAGTCACGTTTTGCCTGGATTGATCCGTCGAATTCACGAGGCAAAAGTGCGTGGTGACGCGTCGGTGACTATTTGGGGAACCGGGACGCCGCTTAGGGAATTCTTGCACGTCGATGATTTAGCAGACGCAATTCTTCATCTTTGCCAGCTCGACAATCCGCCCGATTGGGTCAACGTCGGTACAAGCCTAGATGTGAGTATCTTTGATCTGGCTCGTTTGGTTGCCAAAACGATCGGATTCAAGGGAGAAATTAGAACCGATCCGTCCCAGCCGGACGGTACGCCAAGAAAACTGACCGATACCACCCTCATTCGCTCCACGGGTTGGGCACCCAAAGTTGAATTGGAACACGGGATTGTTTCAACGTACCAATGCTTCTTGAACGAACAAGATGCAGGTAATTTGCGATCCAAGTAGAAATGGGCGAAACTATTTCGCTCGGGAGGAAACCCCCTTCAAATTTGTGCCCGCAGAACCGCTGCCACAAACAATAGTGTGGCAGCGTGCATAGTAAAATGGCCTACCAGACTATTTTTCGATTGTCGATTTGAGGCGAAAAACAGTCCCGATATCAATCCATGGCTTTTCGGGCAAATCGGTAGAAAAGCTGATCTTGCCTTTGACTTCCTTACCGAATTCAGTCGTCTTTGGTGTGATAATCATCGGCAAAGCGTGAAGCGTCTTTCTTTCTTCGCTCAATTTGGCTTCAATATCGAATTCTCCACTTTCAACTGATTTAATCAGGAAGGGCTGGTGGCCCTTCAGGACAATTAGCTGCTTGATGGGTTCTCCCTGAACAATGTCTCCCAGCGAAAGCGTCTGTGGTGAAACAGAAATTTCCGGTGCAATATTCGCCATCAAACGAAGCGGCACGGTGGTCATATTGCGATCGTTGGTGTGAACTACTAATTCGCTTTCCAATGGACCAACGGGCGCAGCCCCAGAGATGGAAACAGCCAAGGTATAACGAATGCGTCCGTTTTGACGAGAAACTTCGGTGGGCACAACCGTAAAAAAAGAATCGCTCGAGGTAACTTGGTTGATTTGCCAATTAGGTTTGCCTGCATAGTCAACTCCCACTTCGATTGTTTTTGAACTTCCTTGCATCATATTCCCAAACGTCGCTTCGCCCGGCTGAAAGACAACATCGGAGCGAATGTAACCTTTGACGTGAAGTTGGATTTCACTAAACGTGGGCTTATCAAAAGTAACCGTGAGAGTTGCGGATCGAGAACCCGTGTGGGTTCCCGTATTGAACTTCGCAAGGATACTGCCTCGTCCACCGGGAGGAACGCTTTCGGTTTCCACGATCGGGGTCGTGCAACCGCAAGACGTCCGCACGCTTCGGACTTGGATGGTTTGATTGTAGGGATTGTCAAAGGTGAAACGATATTCGGTTTTCGCGGCTCGCGCCACGGTCCCAAAATCATGACTTGTCGTTTTGAAAAGACCGGAAAGTTGGGACGCCGACGCAGTCGACGCCCAGGCCGCTATAACAATAGCGGTCGCCACAAGGGTGCGCATAGAAAATTCTCCACGGATTACTTGGCTTGGATTGGTAGGAAATCGGGCTGTTGCAAAGATGGGTCGTGAAATCGCTGATCGATTCGATTGGAGCGGAGGATCAGCGGCGACACATCATAACAACGGGTTTGGAGCGACCCGATGCGAGGTGCTTGCCTCACTGATCGGATATCAGCATCATGCGTACTGCCAACACAGTATTTTGCAGCTATTTTTTCCTTTTGCACTAAAGTTCGCTCCTCGTTTCCGGATGTCCAGAAATAACTACGAAGACGTTACGAGCATAACAATCGGAAATATATACGCGTTACCTAGAAAAGCAAATTTGGTATATTCGCAATCCGGCTTAGCCGCGAGCCGGGACGCCGTGAATTGCGGTTAAAAACGCGGCTGGTTCGCGCGGCTCAACCCAAAAATCCAGTCTGGACACCGCCGCTAGCCCAACTTTCGGCAACTGTTGGAAGCATTGCTCGACATTTGCGATAGCTTGATGACCTACCGCTACCGCTAAAAGATATAGCTATTGCCAGGTGCTGTGAAGCGAACCGTTCCTCAAATAGTCAAACACCTGACACGTGCTACGACTGGCCATTTTTCAACCGCAAGTCTATTCCTCACGCACCACACTTCGTTGTGCAATGCCACAGTCGGACAAATGTGTCGTGGGATCCCATAGACAACTGTACCAACAGGAAAGGTATCGGCTTTGGACGTTTCCAGAACCAGGTGCTCCTCGTTATGCATCACGGGTATTGAATCCTCAAGCCCGAACCATCGGACTCGTGGCTGTGGCATCTCTGAGGCCACAGCTTTGTGTCCCAGGTCGATACAGATACGGTTCACGGTCGGGCGACTGACGACGCGAGCTAACAGCACGGCCGCGTTTTGAAAATCCAAGTCAGGAGATATCTCGGGTTGTCCGAAGTCCCAAAGCACCGTTGTTCCTGCGCCAACCTCAACGTCTTTGCGTTTTGCCAGCAATCGTGAAGTGGGCGTGCCCGCAGCGATGATGTTTGGTACCTCCAAGCCCTCTTGGTGCAAATCGTCTATCAACTTCCATACGGGTTCATAAGCTCGCCTCGATTGCTCAGTAAGCTTCGCGAGATCCGGTTCATGCAAATGGCCATCGTACGCATGTAGGCCACCTGGGCAAATTCCATCGGTGGTCGACAACGACCGATAAAGCTCAACCGCTTGCGGACTAGGCGTTATGCCAGTCCGGTTCATCCCGACGTTTAAATCCACATAGAGACAAGCGATAACGCCCTGCGCTTTCGCACAGGAAGCTATCTGAGAAAGTGATTCTGGATTGTCGACCATCGTGGAAAAATGAGTGCCAGGAAATCGCTTGATCAACTCAATAAAACGTCGAACGTTTGGTCCGACGGGTTGGTAGGCTAGAAAGATATCTTTGCCGCCAGCACTGGCGGTCATTTCTGCTTCGGCGATCGTCGACGTCTTGAATTTGTCGATTCCAACGTTTCGTTTCATCGCAATGATCTGCGGAATCTTGTGCGTCTTAACATGGGGCCGAAGCCTCGAAACATCGCCTGCCGACTCGATCATCCGCCGCAAATTTTCCTGGATACGGTCGGGATAGATCAATATAGCTGGCGATGAAACGTCGTCTTCGTTGGCAATGGAGTACCACTGGGTCATTTTCGCCTCATTTATTTCATGTACCAGCTCCCCGGCGAGCAACAACACATACAACTCTGGCCCTTGGCAATAGCGTTCTTCGCAAATTTAGGAAGGGTCGGGCTCCAACCGATCTGGACTGCGAACTTTTGAGAGTATAACGATCGGTGTCGTGGGCAGGCAGTGGGGTTCAACAAACGAGCAAAGGAATTGGTGCAGAGACAAAGGTGTTGTAGCGATTCAATAAGGATAATCAGAGCCGACGTGCTCAGATCGAGAAGCAGATGCGTGTTGCGAAATCGAAATCACACTGCGTGAGCGAAATTGAGGCGTTTCGATACGCGTTAACAGCTTTTAGTAATGCGTTAACAGCTTCTGGCCCTTCGAACATTCTTTCGTAACATAGTTGATCGGTGTCTCCAGGCCGGGAGTTGTGGCATTTCCTTATCAATCGAAAGTCGTTCGGAAAGGTACATGTTTTGCATCGTCTGCTGGAAGCTGGGCAAGTGCCGCGTATCCGCATGCAACATAGTCGCCTTTCGCTCCGCGAAAGTAGCGTTGAGAAGGAAGCAACTTTCGCGGAGCGAAATGCGACTATCCTACATAATAGCGATACAGATACTCATTTTCGTTTAATCCGGCTTTCGGTCCATTTTCTTTGATGTATTTCCGTAAATACACGTATTGCTCGGGACTGCGAACCAGATGGTCAAAAGGTTCTTGCTGCCAGAATTTTCCCTTACGTCCGATCCGCGTATTGATTCGTTGTGCAGTGAAGTGCATCCAAGAATCGCACTGCGTCAACATGGACTCCTCACTAACGAATGCCGCGAGCAAATGAACATGGTTAGGCATGACAACAAAATCGCCCATGCGGTAGCGTGCGCAGTCAAAATGCATAAAAGAATCGGCAACAATCTTCGCGAGTGCTGATTGTTTGAGGACACATTCGCCGTGGCATGTATCAAGAAAGTCTTCTCGACAGCGGTTGAACTGTTTCGCAAACGCGCGCCGCAATTTTTCTTCCAAAGTCGGCACAATTTTCGACCAGTGTAGATCCGTTGGAAAGTTGTGATGTTTGAGCCAATCCGCTTTTTCGCGTTCCCAACGCAACAAGACTGCCTTCGGAATCGAATCAGCGGTTCGGAAAGTGATGAATACGATCGTGCCAGCTTGCGACCAGTGTGGCCGGTAATGTTCCGAAATGCCGAATTCACTTTTCCGATCAAACAATTCGCCAAGTGGTTCGCCCATGATTTTCAAAGCGTCTCCTTAAAGTCGCCTTTCGCTCCGCGAAAGTAGCGATGGGTAGGACGCTACTTTCGCGGAGCGAAAGGCGACTATGTTACTCATGGTTCGGTCTCAGTCATTTGTTCTTTCCGATCAAAGTTTGCCGCAAAACGACCGGGGTTGAAGCGAGGCGAACAGAACCTCCAACGTAATTCACCTGTGATCAAGTGGTAGCTCTCTTAGATTTATATTTTGCTGCGAACTAATATCCTGGTAGAACGGTCCGATAGCTTACCAGATGCCAGTCACGCAGCCAGACACTATGAGGAACGACGTTGGCTTAATAAAGTGGATTGCCCACCGTTTCAGGCGTTAGCCAAACTTATCGAACTAGCGTGGAGACCACTTTGCCATTGATTATGACCCCGACACAATGCGTGGTATATTCAAGCGGATCGCCATCAAAGAGTGCAAGGTCGGCGTCTTTACCTACTTCGAGCGAACCAACACGATCCTGGATCCCTAAAATGCGAGCAGGAGAAATGGTGATCGATTCAATCGCAGCGTCGTAGCTGAGACCATGAGCCGCAGCAATGGCCGCTTCAAAAAGTACTACGCGAACCTTTGGCACGTAGGCTTCGAAGCCACCCTGGATTGCGAACGGGATTCCGGCTGCGTGAAGCTTAGAGGCTGACTGGAAGGACTGATTCTCCTTCTCGCCACTCGCTCGAGCCATCGACGGATGAAGTAAAACGCTGATCCCGGCCGCCTTGATGTGAGGGATCATCAAGTGAGATTCGGCTGCGCTGTCGAGCCATATTCGAATTTTAAACTCCTCTCCCAATCGGATGGCGGAGGCAATATCTTGGGCTCGATCGGCTGTGATAAGTAACGCTTTTTTGCCAGCCAATACTTCGACCAATGGTTCTAGTCTTAGATTGCGCGCGATCGGCTCAGCTTCTTTCTCCTTTTCTTTATCCTTACTGTCCGATGCTTTCTCCGTACCGTCCGATACGGCTGGCTTAGGATTCGCCTTTGCATTGCGTTTCGTTTGGAACTCTTGGGCTTCGATAAAAAGCGATCGCAGCATGGCCATTTGCTTGCCCCTAGTCCCAGGACTTGTTTTCCCAGACTTGGTAGACGACTCTGCGAGCGTTGCGGCGATGGCCCTTCCATCGACCATGAGGGCTTCCTCGATCGTATTACCGATGGTTTTAGCAATGAGCGTTTGGCCCGACATTAGTTCTCCTGGTGCGTGCCCGGTGTGGATCGTCGTTACACCGAAGCTGCGAATGTACTCCACCAACTCTTCCCGCGGGTTGTAAGCGTCAATGGCACGCAACTCAGGCTGAAGAGGAGCGGAGTGTTCAATTTGATCGCTGTCATGTTTGACATTCAAAATTCCGGAGAGTCCGGCGCATGTCCTGACGTCAACCATTCCCGGCATAGCAACTTCACTTTTGAGGATCGTCGCATTTTCAGGAATCACTACCTCGCCCGTTTTGCCTATGGCTTTGATCTTTCCGTCTAGGCAAACGATCGTTCCATTCTCTATCGTTTGGCCTGCAGCGGTAAGGACCCGTTTGGCTTGAACCACCAAAGGCTCAGCAGCAATTGCACTGCTGCAACTTAATAAAAGACCAAGAATTACCTTGGCAAAATTATGGTTGAAGTGAATCATTTTGCACCTCCTTGCCATGCTGGTGCAAAGCAACATAAGTAGGGATCGAGATCGCTTCCTGCTGTCATGCCTCCTTCGGCGTAGAGCTGGTCCTCCGGTTTGGTGAGATCGAACGCTTTCCGGCCTTCGACCCACGTTTCTAGAACCCGTGAGAACACACTCAGTGGATCACCGTTAAGTATTGCGATGTCAGCATCTTTTCCGACGGTCAAGGAGCCAATACGATCCCCCAGTCCGAGCATTTCGGCACCCGCGAGTGTTAATCCGGCGAGGGCCTTGTTTCGATTCATTCCGGCCCGAACTGCTAACGCTGCGGAACGCATAAACAAACGGGAGTCCGTGATCCAGTCATCGGTATGAAACGCGACCTTGACCCCCGCTTCATCCAGCACTCGTCCATTGCTGAACGTCATATCCTTGGCCTCCACCTTTCCGCCAGGTGAGTCAAGTACGATAATCGAACAAGGCAGCTTGGCGTCGGCAATCTCCTTGGCTACTTTCCAGCCCTCGCTTACGTGATGCAGAACGGTTTGAAAGCCGAATTCTTGCGAGAGGCGTATGACGGTCATGATGTCATCGTGCCGGTGGGTATGATGATGGACGATTCGCTTTCCCTGCATCGCTTCGACAAGAGTTTCCATATGAAGATCACGCGGAGGCAACTTGGTCGCATCCCCATTCGCTTTTACAACCTTGGCTTGGTATTCGCGAGCTTTGATGTACTGTTCGCGAACTAAGTAGGCGGACTTTCCACGGGTGCCAGGAAACGGCGAGTCGCCTTGTGAATTCGTCCCGTTCGCCATCTTGAGGCCGCCTATTGGCAAACCGTCTTTGTCACGAATCAGTATTTCATCGACGACACGCGGTGACGATTCGTAATAACGCAATTTACAATAGACTGTTTGGCCGCTGATCAGATGACCAGAACCAGGCATGATATTGAGCGTCGTCAAGCCACCGGCCAGCGCACGACGGAAACCGGAGTCACGGACATTGATTGAATCCAGTATGCGAACGCCGGGTTGAATCGGACTGCTACCGTCCGCAGCACCCATTCCGCCGATATGGCTATGAGTGCAGATGAGTCCAGGCATAATCCATTTGCCTTTGGCATCGACGACTGTAGCATCGCCAGGGATAGTAACGTTTGGCGACGCACCAACGGCTTTGATCTTGCCACCTTGGATAACGATCGCACCATTCTCAATCGGAGGCTTGTCGACGGGCAACAGGGTTGCATTGACCCAAGCCATCGGAGTATCCTTTTTTACTGGCTCGCCATTTGTATTCTGCGACGATTGCCGAGCGAAACCTGGATTGAAAAGGAAGGTGGTAGATAGGGCTGCAGTTGTTGTGGACAGGAATTCTCGACGCGTATTCAAGGGATGTTTTCTCATGAAGGATTAACCTGGTTGAAGAGATTGAGGAGTGCAGCTAGTGCTTCATCTAAACTAGGGACTGGATTTAAATTGAGCCGCAGGCGCTAGCCGCGACGCCATGAATTGCGACTAAAAACGCGGCTAGCGCCTGCGGCTCAGTCCAAGCATCAAGGCTGGATAAAGCACTAGTCATGCGGTGTGCTATTATTTAACTCCTAGCAAGTTTCTCATCGCACCCATCAAAACGGGTTCGACTTCGGGTGCAACGCTGGATGCAGTTGGTCCGGTCTCATATCCGCCTTCCGGATAAGCCGCTGCTGTTCCAATATAACCGGGGCCGTAGTTCCCATACGCGGCCATCATGACGTGCAATTCTGGACGCATGGCTTTGGCAGCCAATTGATATTCAACAAAGAGTTCACCGGGCAGATGAAGCATCCGCACGTCCCCCACGCGCAAACAAGTAATGTCGATTTTATTCCCGGCTTTAGAACGTTGCAACCAAGCGAGTTGGTCGGCATAGGAGATGTACCCTTTTGGATTCGTATCTTTGAGCTTCGCGATGAGATCAGGCTCATTCAAATGCGGTGCAACAGGGAGACTCACTAATTCGCTGCTCCAACTAATGTCAGCCGAAGTGAGTGGAATACGGGTCGAACTTTCAAAGGCTTCGCGCATACCATTAGCAAGTCGGGTCGCGAGAGCCATACGATTGGACTGAGTGCCATCGTTGTATTTGCCAGCAGCGATGTTTCCGCCTGCGCCGTTAAAATGCACATGCATCGCCATGTTCACGTCCTGGCCACGGATGAATCTCGCGATACCTGGAAAATCAGGGCTCGGAATGCCAAGTCGATAGTAACTTTGGGGATGGCATGCATAGGCACTAAGTAACGCCACCGGATTGCTTTCATTCCAAAATCCGAGCAGTGAAACCATCGGGTCGATGAGACCCTCGGGCAATGCGATTAAACTTGGTACTTTGCAACTGCTACCTCGCATACTGCCGACTTTGCCATCAGGGCCAACTGCAACGCGTCGATTCGAAGCGACCTCTTTGACGATCGCCTCCCCGTAGCCAAAATGAGTTGCTGTTTGTGCTTTTGGAATCGCATCGCGAATTGCATCAGCCGCGCGCTGCATGACTTGTCGATGAAAGGTGCCGTCGAAGCGTGTGTAGCCCTCGAGGCCTAACTCTCGGATAATTCTCTCTGCCGTGAAGTCGCATCCGGGCGCGTCGTGCTGATGCAATGCATGCAGCGCTACGCGTCCAGGCACGGTCCCCGCCGCATCGGCAAGTGCAGAACGAAATGCGTCGTGCCCTTCGTTGGCGATTCCGATCCAATCCACTGCACATAGAACAAGTGGTTGCTCCGCGCCCAGGATAACGATCCCTCGACATCGCAGGGTGAGCTCATCCAATCGCTTGACCGGATCATAAGCCATGGCTGAACCGAGCGGTGGCGTCGCGTCCACGTCGAAAACTGCGACCTTAATCGGCTCGGCAGCAATTGCGATGAAGGGAATGAACAGTAGGACAACGAGGCTGATTAGTTTATGTTTCATGGTAATCGACTTGGTTTTAGAATGCTGCTTGTGTAATTCCTGAGCCGCAGGCGCTAGCCGCGTTTGAAAACCATTGCGTCTACCAACGCGGCTAGCGCCCGCGGCTCAGTTGGAAAAGGAGAATACTACTTGAGCAGCCATACGACTGCGGCTGATTCACTTACAGACTTATCGCCGGAATACACTTCGAGATTGTCCCTTCCGGCTCTTTTGTATACTTCGCTGACCAAACCTGGTTCCATTCCTTCACCAGCCAACCAAAGTCGACTTGGTGCAGCCGCAGCTAACATCCCAGGAACATCTAGATACTTGCTTCCACCTGGCAGGAAATTCACGTCGCGATAATCACGGACATTGCCAAAGCGGAATCCGCTTGTTTCTATAGCCGCCTTGTCAATAGCTGTTCCAGCGACTGCGCGTGCAGCGACAGCGATGGGGCCAACATCCCCTAAGCCAACGATTGCCACAGACGAGGGACTGGGGTGCGTCCCAATT
The DNA here is from genome assembly GCA_043750255.1 of Pirellula sp. Classification (GTDB taxonomy): domain Bacteria; phylum Planctomycetota; class Planctomycetia; order Pirellulales; family Pirellulaceae; genus JBKCUI01. The sequence continues at coordinate 2,103 of JAYVBW010000033.1, read as the reverse complement.
TTGGCGGTTCGAAGAAAGTGAACGGCGGTCAAAACATCGTGCGTGCGTTGGGCAAACAGCGAATGGTTATATCCGTGTGTGTAACCAGCAAACTCGCGTGGGTTGCTAACCACGGGCGTTTGCGTCAGTTGCTTTCCATCGGTCAAAAAATCTCCTTGATATATCAGATCGAGACCCAGTACAGTCGAGCCGGCATCAACAAGTTTTGCGATGGACGGTTTTAGAACACCGTCCGCAGAAAAAAGTCCCGATTTTCCTTTTGGATCAAGCCAAACTACCGCCTGCCCGTTCCACTTCTTCGGATACAACCAAGTGACCGGTAACTCTTCTTGGCGGCCAGGGTTTTTCAACAGTCCGGTCATCTCGACATAATCGCCTCGATCGTTTTTGTTCTTCAGTTCCCATTGAACTTCTCCAGTCTCGCCAATTGTTCTTCCAATCAACACTTCGATGGCGCTGCCGAGTTCCTTTTGCATAGTTTCCGACGATTTGGTACTGGCAAGCAATTGCTTTTCTGAATCCTCTGTCAACCAGTTCAATAGCCTTCGTTCAAAGTCTGGACCGTTGGCCTTAGGAGCAGGATGTTCAGTGTTCCATACCGTTAATTGTTCGCGTGAAAGCGGTTCAAAATCCCGTTCGATCACTGGTTCCTTGTGCCCAAGTTTGAAGTGCTGATTAAGCCAAGTGTAAAAGGCCGAGCGAGAGACAGCGTTGTAGTTGTGCGGGAAATGTTCTCCGCGCTGAAGCATAACTTTTTCCGGTGCCCCGAGCATGGTGTAGAGTTCTTTCAAATCGGGAAAACCTTTCGTGGACATTTCTTTTGTCCAGTCATTGGCCGTCGTCATTCCTTGAGGTTTCGGTGCGAATAATGCCGCAAATTCGATATTGCCTGTATTCACGCGGAGAAGCGATGCGTTTTCGCATGTGCAGCCACCTTGCATGGATGTACTAACCATTACCGCCGGAAAAGACAACTGCACGCGAGGATCGATCGCCGCCAAAATCATCGACTGAGTACCTCCACCGCTCGCCCCCGTTATGGCTGTTCGGCTCGGATCGACTTCAGGAAGACTCAATAGGAAGTCTAGCGACCGTACTGCATTAAGCGTTTGCAAGCCTAGGATACTTTGCAAGTGCGATTCAGCTTGAGGGCTATACAAGCCCCAATCTTTGGTAGTGTTCATTTCTGGTCGTTGTTTGGCAAACGAGTGAACCACCTCTCGCGATAGTTGAATTGAGTCGGAATCGCTGAGCATGTCCCATTGCCAAACCACACATCCCATCCTTGCAAGTTGTACGCACATCGATTGAAAGCGACTGTGACCTCCTTTTTCGAATCGCTCTTCCCCCGTAGCGATTTCGCGCAAAAGAGTTGCATCACTTTCAGTGGAAAGCCTTGCATCCTTCCAGTGTCCATGGGCAAAGAGAACGCCGGGAACTTTTCCAGAAACGTTTTTAGGTCGGTATAGATTTCCAGTAACGTAAAAGCCAGGCACACTTTCGAAGTAAACTTTTTCAATGGTGTACTCAGGCAGATCGATTTTGCCGTGCAGCACTGCGTTGAGCGTTGACTTAGTCGGCATCGGCCATAAACCAAGCGAGACGAGTACTTGACGTCGCACATATGCCGATCGTGTGTCCCACTCTTCTTTGGTCTTGGGTGGCTTGAACGGAAAATATCCATTCAAGTCCTTCGGTGGTTGCAATCGGTGGTCGTTTGGAGCAGTCCCCGCAGGCGGTTCTAACGGGTCTGCGGCCGCTGCGTTCAGAACGAGTAGGGTGCTCGATGCAAAGAAAACGAAAAGGCTAAACAAAACGTTCATCGATGGTTGGCGCTTCATGTTGGATACCGATAGGCGACGTGGGAATGGGGAATGGGGGAATGGGGGAAGGGAGTTCTGTCGAGGGAAGTTGAGAATACTCTGCAAAGCTGTAGTATACCAAGTCGGACCAGAAAAACGGACACTGTGCGTAATCAAACCGAACGCAGGCTGCGGTATCGCTTGATGAGGTTGTTGGTTGAGCTGTCATGCTTGAGTGCAGGAGCGTCCGTGGCTTCCAACTCCGGGAGGATGCGCTGTGCCAGCTCCTTGCCCAATTCAA
>JAYVBW010000032.1:0-2183 GCA_043750255.1 Pirellula sp. | reverse complement strand
GACCAGGGACTTGTTTTTTTGATGGCAATTGGCATTTATTGGTATAGCGGATTGCGTGGCGCTTGCTATGCGGTTTCCAGCGTTATGATTCTTTTTTTAGACGGAGGTTTAATTTTCTATGGCAACGATTCCGATGTGCACTCAATCTTCGATGGATTGCGTGCCAACGGTGCGTAAGGCCAGCAAATTGTGCGATGCTCCACCTTTGCACCGCATTGCCGAAGTTAGAGTCCAGCAAGGCTTGACCTTGCGGGCAATTTCTCGCCGGAGTGGAGTCGACGTTCTGGATCTGAAGCAGCAAGAGTTGCCGGATTCGAATTTGACTCTGATCGACTTGACTCGTTGGGCAAAGGCACTGGAGGTTCCAATCGAAAATCTCATCGTAGATAACGACTTTGAACTTTCAGATCCCGTTCAATCGAGAGCGGCAATGGTGAAAGTGATGAAGACGGTCGTCGTATTAACGGAGGTTGCGGCCTCACCGAGAGTAGCACGTTTGACAACGATGCTGCGTGAGCAATTGATCGAGCTGATGCCTGAGCTAGCCGAAATTGGCGGTTGGCCCAACTATGGCAGTCGTCGCCCATCTGACCAACTAGGTCGCATTGGCGAAAACCCGATTGACGTTCAACATCTTCAAATGGATTAAAGAGGTTGACGTGAAAAGCAATTCTAAGTTTTTTTATTAGACACTTGAGATCGAAACTGTCGGATAAGTGGCCAGCCAAAAGCTGGCCGCTTTTTTTTATTAATCGATCCATCGTTTCGTCAAATCTCCATAGGCATCGATTCGCCTATCTCGCAAGAACGGCCAGTGCGTCCGCTGCACGTCGATTTGGTTTAAGTTGCATTCGACGATGACGATTTCTTCATCCGAATGGCTAGCTCGGTGCAACAGATTGCCGGCTGGATCAAATACGAAGGAAGCTCCCCAAAACTCGATGGAACTCTCGACCCCGACTCGGTTGGCCGCACCGACGAATACTCCGTTGGCAATGGCATGAGATCGCATCATGGTCTCCCACGCTTCGTGTTGGCTTCGCCCATAGAGTGGTTTGTCTGCGACACTCCACCCGATAGCCGTGGGATAAAGAAGTATCTCGGCACCGCGTAACGCAAAAAGGCGAGCAGCCTCGGGATACCATTGATCCCAACAGACTCCAACCCCTATGACGCCGAAGCTCGTCTTGGCCACCGTGAAGCCGGTATCGCCGGGCGTGAAGTAAAATTTTTCGTAGTAAAGCGGATCGTCGGGAATGTGCATCTTTCGATAGAAGCCGACTTGAGCTCCATCACTGTCGAAAACGAGTGCCGTATTGTGGTAGAGTCCATAGGCTCGGCGTTCGAATAGGGAACCGGTCACTACAACGGAACATTCCTTAGCAATTTCGCTTAGCGTATGGCTTGTCGGACCAGGAATGGCCTCGGCCCACTGAAATCGGTCGTGATCCTCGCTTTGGCATGGGTAGGGTGCATTGAACAGCTCCTGGAGACAGACGATGTTTGCACCCAACGCGGCTGCTTGCCTAACTCTTGCAACGGCCTTTGCCAAGTTTTGTTCTTGGCTCTCGCTGCATGTCATTTGCACGGTTGCTAGCTGAACAATGCGATTTTTTGGAGTAGCCATCTTCGATTGCCTCGGTAAACAATAGACTAAAACAGGCAGTTTAGCTTAGTCGCATATTAACACTATCCGTTACAGGTCCAGTGAAATAACATTTCCGTCGTCGATTGAAGCCATTCGTTGGTAGGTGCCAAATGGGCCACTTATTGCCTGAACAAAGGGGACCGCCTCCCGTGGTGACATTGCCCAAAATAGACTGACATTTCGTAAGGCTTCATCCATAAAGTTTCGCGGAATTCCAGAAAAAGTCAACAATTTTCAGCAAACGCCAAAAGGCTGATCGGCAGACTGAAAAGTTCCAGTCCCAATCGCTTATTGAAAACACAGAGGCACCGAAAACACAGTGGCGCCGAAAACACAGAGGCACTGAGGCACAGAGGCACTGAGGAATGTCCCACCTAATTTGATGCTTTCTCTGCGATCTCTGTGACTCCGTGTTTTAAAATTAATAGTATTCGAATTGCCGTTAGCCTAAAAACGCGGCACAACCCGAAAATCTAGCCTAGACAAAGCACAAGGCATATTCGATGAATAGAAATCAGTATTATTGTCGGTTCGA
>JAYVBW010000031.1:0-1974 GCA_043750255.1 Pirellula sp. | reverse complement strand
AGACCAGCACCTACCCCGTCACGACTGCTCCCCGAACCTCTGTGGTTCCGTCCTCCATCCGCTCCAAGTAAGTTCCCATCTGGCGGAATTTGTCATAGCGGTCGGTAGCTAGGCTGTCTGGGCTGACTTTGACGAGCAGGTCGAGCGTTTTGGTCAAGTAAGCTTTGAGCCGTGCCGCCATCTGACGGGGATCCCGATGGGCACCTCCCAAAGGTTCTTCGATTACATCGTCGATAACGCCTAACGTCGAAAGATGCGATGAAGTAAACCTTAACGCATCGGCAGCTTTGGACGCAAACTGATGGCTCTTCCAAAGAATCCCAGCACAACCCTCCGGGCTAATCACTGAATAGTAGGAGTATTGGAGCATGGCAATTCGGTTGCCAACTCCGATCCCCAGCGCTCCACCAGATCCCCCCTCGCCGATCACGACGCAAATAATCGGAGTTTTTAGCTGGCTCATCAGGAACATACTCTCTGCAATCACTTGGGCCTGGCCACGTTCCTCAGCCCCAATTCCCGGATACGCACCGGGCGTATCGATAAAGCAAATAATCGGCAATCGGTATTTTTCAGCCAATTTCATCTTGGACATCGATTTTCGATAGCCCTCAGGGTGAGCACAACCAAAATGACAGGCTGCCCGTTCTCTGTAAGTTCGTCCCTTTTGATGGCCAACGACCAACACTTTGTGGCGGCCCAATTTCGCGAAACCAGTCAGCATGGCTCGATCGTCACCGAAGAATTTGTCCCCGTGCAACTCAATGAATTCATCGAAAGCAAGGTTCAAATAGTCCTTTGTATACGGTCTGTCTTTGTGTCGGGAAACTTGTACGATCTGCCACGGAGTCAAGTTGGCGTAAATGCCGCGAGTTGTTTCCGTCCACTTACGACGAAGCTGCCGGATTTGCTCCTGTTCCGCTTCGGTGTGGCTGTCGTTTTTTTCAAGCGTTCGCAGTTGGATCTCGATGTCCAATATCGGCTGCTCGAACTCAAATCCTGGCGCGGTCATTTCCATAGTTTTCGTGACTGTTTAGCTTGTAATTAAGGTTTGGTGAGTGAGTACTAGGATGGGTTGTCCATTCGACCGCCAGTTGGGAAATCGTCGAAGATTGAGACGTCTGGAATTCTTGGTGGCTTCTTGAAAATGGGAGTCGCACGGACTAGCTTCAGGACGTCCCACATATTCTGCGGACGATCTCCTTGTCTTTTTGCTAGCAATTGTTTGATGAGGTTATTGAACTCAGGCGTAATGTTATCGTTGACAACTAGGGCCGAAGGCGGCGTTGCTGACAAATGCTTGCTAAGTAATTCGTTGGGAGTGCTGCCCGTGTAAGGAGCTTTGCCGACACAGAGTTCGTAAATCATGCAACCCATGGAATAGATGTCGCTGCGTTGATCCATGTTTTGGCCACGAATCTGTTCGGGTGACATGTACGAACGCGTACCTTCGACTTTGTTTCCTGAACCGAAGAGCTTTCCCAGTCCCGTTTTTATTTTCTTTGAAATGGTAAAGTCGATGAGTTTTACTTCAAAGTCACGGCTTAGCAGCAAATTGTCTGGCTTGATATCGCAATGGACATAGCCTTTCGAATGAAAGTAATACAACGCCTCACATGACTGCTCAATGATGCTTGACAGCTTATAAGCGATAGGATCGGGACCTCGGCGGAGTGCTTGCTTTAGATTGATTTCGCTAAAAAGTTCAAGAACGATGAATGGGGTTTCGGCGTCGGTTCGGTACTCAATGAGCTTGATAATATTTTTATGGTGGAGCGTTTTGGCGATTTCGTATTCATGCTTAAGGAACCCGATTTCAACTTTGTTTCCTCGTTGTTCAGGTCGCAAGACTTTCAGGGCATAACGTTTTTCACCGTCATCCCGAATGGCTTCCCAGACTTGACAGGTGCTGCCGAGACGAATCATACGCGTCAGGCGGTAGGGGCCTAGGAAGTCTCGAACTTTGACCATGGG